>CAYSVF010000061.1:0-10155 GCA_964434415.1 uncultured Parvibaculum sp. | reverse complement strand
ACTATGTCCTGAAGATCGACGGCAGCAAGATCGACACCTTCGAAGACATGCAGCGCATCGTGGCGGCAAGCAGCGGTGAGCCGCTGACATTCATCGTCCGCCGCGGCGACCGTCAGGTCACGCTGGTCGCAACGCCGCGCATGCAGGAAATCACCGACCGTTTCGGCAATGTGCACAAGCTTCCTATTCTGGGTATCGAGAGCAAGGGCGGCGAACAGGGCATCAAGGTCGTCCGGACCGATCCGCTGACGAGCATATGGCTCGGCGCGAAGGAAACCTGGTTCGTGGTGTCCAGCACGATGAACTATCTGGGGGGCATCGTCAGCGGAACGCAGGACGCCGATCAGCTTGGCGGACCGCTGCGGATCGCGCAGGTGTCGGGACAGGTGGCGTCATTCGGTTTTGTTGCGTTACTCAACATGACGGCGATGCTGTCCGTCAGTATCGGGCTTTTGAACCTGTTTCCGGTTCCTCTGCTTGATGGCGGGCATCTTCTCTACTATGCAGTCGAGGCGGTCCGCGGACGGCCTCTGGGCGAGCAGGCACAGGAAGTCGGTTTCAGGATCGGCCTGGCGCTTGTGATGATGCTGATGGTTTTTGCGACATGGAACGATCTGGTGCATTTGCAGGTCTTTTCGTTCCTGAGCTCTCTGTTTAGCTGATCCGGGGGGAAAAGCGTGTCGGCATTGCGATGGCGGAACTTCGGCGCCGGGAATACTCAGGTGGCCGGGTCTTGGGTTGTTGACGGTATGAGATATCTGGGGACGAGAATGACCAGACTTCCAGGGATGATGGCGCTTGGCGTGGCGGTGTTCTTCGCACTGGCGCTTCTTGGAACGGTGCCGGGGGGCAGTTCGCTGCATCTGGCAACGCCTGCGATGGCACAGGAGGGACCCGTCATCCGGCAGATCGACGTGCGGGGCAATCAGCGCATCGAGGACGATACCGTCATTTCCTACATGACGCTGAAGCGCGGCAGCATCTATAGCGCCGCCGGCGCGGACGCGTCGATCAAGGCGCTCTTCCGGACGGGTCTCTTCGCCGATATTTCGATGAATATGACCGGATCGACCCTGATCGTCTCCGTTGCGGAAAATCCGATCATCAACCGCGTCGCCTTCGAGGGGAACAGTTCCATCGACAGCGATACGCTGAATGAGGAAATCCAGCTCAAACCGCGCGTGGTCTATACGCGCGCGAAGGTGCAGTCCGACGTGACCCGCATCGTCGAGCTTTATCGGCGGGGAGGGCGCTTTTCAGCGACCGTTGAACCCAAGATCATTCAGCTTCCCCAGAACCGCGTCGATCTCGTTTTCGAAATCAGCGAAGGCCCGAAGACCAAGGTTGCCTCGATCAACTTCATCGGCAACGAGAAGTTCAGCGACAGCGATCTCAGGGAAGTGATCTCGACCTCGGAGTCGGCCTGGTGGAAGTTCTTTTCGTCTTCCGACAGCTACGATCCCGACAGGCTGACCTACGACCGCGAATTGCTGCGCCGCTACTATCTTCAGCGCGGTTACGCCGACTTCCGCGTCGTCTCGGCCGAGGCGGAGCTGAGCCGCGACCAGAGCGCCTTCTACATCACCTTCACGGTCGAGGAAGGCCCGATCTACAAATTCGGCAAGATTTCGCTCAGCACCGAACTCGACAAGCTGAACCGGGATACGCTTGAGAAGCAGATTTTGCCCAAGGAAGGCGAAACCTATGATGCCGGTCTGATCGACAAGACCGTCGACGCGCTGACCTATCAGGCCGGCGCTGCGGGCTATGCGTTTGCCGAAGTGCGCCCCCGTGTGAAGCGTCACAAGGACACCAAGACCATCGACATCGCCTTCCGGATATCGGAAGGGCCGCGTGTCTATGTTGAGCGGATCAACATCACCGGCAATTCGCGCACACTGGATTCGGTGATCCGCCGGCAGATGGAAATGTCCGAAGGCGATGCCTTCAACAAGGTCCTTCTCGACAAGTCCGAGAAGAACATTCGCGGGCTGCAGTATTTCTCGCGCGTGGACGTCACTCAGAATCCGGGCTCCGAACCGGATCGGACCATCGTCAATGTCGATGTGCAGGAACAGTCCACCGGCTCGCTCTCTTTGAGCGCGGGCTTCTCCACGCTGGACAACGCCGTTGCGGGCATTCAGCTGGCGGAACGCAACTTCCTCGGCAAGGGGCTGCAGGTCAGTGCAAATCTGTCGCTTTCTCTGCGCAGGCAGTTGATCGACTTCCATTACACCGACCCCTATTTCCTGGGCCGGAATCTGGTCGGCGGTATCGACCTCTTCGGCAGTCAGACGGACTTCCAGAGAGAAGCCTCCTATGACTCGATGACCCAGGGCGGCGGATTGCGGTTCGGTTTCCCGCTCTCGGAGAAGAGCAACCTGCTGCTGCGCTATCAGCTCCGCCTGGACAGGATCTACAATGTGAGTTCTACCTCCGCGATCATTCAGGATGCGGCGGGATCGGAACTTCGTTCGATCCTCGGCTACCGGTATTACTACGACGATCGTAACGATCCCGTGGATCCGACCGGCGGCTGGGACTTCCAGTTCGACCAGAACTTCGCCGGTCTGGGCGGCACCGTCCGTTACGTGAAGACGGAAGCCGACGCGCGCTACTACTACAAGGTCGCGGACGGCTTCATCGCAACGCAGAGCCTTAAGGGCGGTTATGTGCATGGCCTTGGACAGCGCGTTCGTCTGTCCGACCATTTCTATCTCGGTGGTGCTGAAATTCGCGGCTTCAAGCGTGGCGGCGTTGGTCCCCGAGATCTCAACACGACCAACCAGGACGCGATTGGCGCTCAGGCCTATGTCATCGGGTCGACCGAATTGACCTTCCCGAACGGCATTCCCGAAGCGCTCGGTATCCGCACGGCGATCTTTGCCGATTACGGCTATATCGGCCTGAACGATACCCGGGATCCGTATGGCACAACCAATATCAAGGATGCTTTCGCACCGCGCGTATCCACCGGTGTCAGCATCAACTGGCAGTCGCCGTTCGGTCCGGTGAAGCTGGACTTCGCGAAAGTGCTGATGTCCGAAAACTATGACCAGGAGCAGATTTTCCGCTTCAGCGCGGGTACGCAGTTCTAGGTCGATCGACGTGTTGCGGCGGTTATCCGAAAAATCGGAAACCGCCGCGTGGGAGCAAACGGGGGGAAGGAAGCTAAAGAAGATGAAACGTAATCAGTTTGTATCGCGTATCACGGCTGTCATGGCCGCAGTTGCATTTGTCGCCGCGGCGTCGGCTGTGTCCGTTCCGGCAAAAGCCGAGGACGGTGCCACGGCGAAGCCGGCCGTCATCCTTATTGTGAATACAGAGCAGCTCTTCGCGCAGTCGAAGGTCGGCCAGAGCATTCGCAAACAGGCCCAGGCCCAGGCCGAAGCCCTTCAGTCGGAGAACGAGAAGAAGAGCAAAGAAATGGAAGCCGAAGCCAAGAAGCTCGGCGACCAGCGCGCTCTTCTTTCTCAGGACGAGTTCCAGAAGAAGGTCGAGGCGCTGCAGAAGAAGGATCGTCAGCTTCAGAAGACGATGCAGGAGAAGGGTCAGGCTTTCCAGCTCGGCACCCAGCAGGCGCGCGCGAAGGTCCAGGCGGCCCTGCGCCCGATTTTCGTTGATATCATGAAGGAGCGCGGCGGTACGGTGCTGCTGGATCAGTCCGTGGTGCTGGCCGGCGGCGTCGATCTCGATATCACGCAGGAAGCGCTCAAGCGGCTGAATGAAAAGCTCTCCGACGTGAAGGTGAAGCCCGTCTCCATGGCGGAGTTGCAGAAGCAGCAGCAAGGCAAGAACTAGAAATGAGGCGCGCCGGGTCCACCGGCTGTGATGGTGCAGAATGGCGGATCCGCGCTTCTTTACGAACAAGGGCCCTTTCACGCTGGGCGACATCGCCGAACGTGTAGGGGCCCAATTGGCTCCGGGGACCGATGCTTCCCGGCAGATGGATGATGTTGCCCCGCTGGACAGTGCGGGCGCGGGCCATCTCAGCTTCCTCGACAATCCGAAATACAAGGATGCGTTTCGCGCCACCTCGGCGGGCGCCTGCTTGATCAAGCCGGGCATGGCCTATGAAGCGCCGGAAGGGGTGGGTCTTCTGCTGAGCGAGGATCCGTACCGGGCCTTCGCCCTGGCGAGCCAGCTCTTCTATCCGGCGGAAGCGACCGGCGACGACACGATGGGGGATGCCGGAGAGATCTCTCCCGGCGCCCATGTTCACCCCACGGCAAAAATCGCGGCGGGAGCGACGGTGGAAGCCGGCGCGGCCATCGGCGCGCATGTGGAAATCGGTGCCGGTACGGTAATCGGCGCCAATGCGAGCATCGCCAAGGGCTGCACCATCGGGCGGGACTGCTTCATTGCGCCGAATGTCACGGTGAGCCATGCCCATATCGGTGACCGTGTGATCATCCATCCCGGCGCCTGCATCGGTCAGGACGGCTTCGGCTTTGCCATGGGATTGCCGCATCACGAAAAGGTGCCCCAGCTTGGCCGCGTCATCATCCAGAACAATGTGGAGATCGGTGCGAACACCACCGTGGATCGCGGCGCGGGGCCCGACACGGTGATCGGCGAGGGAACCAAGATTGATAATCTGGTTCAGATCGGCCACAACGTGCAGACGGGGCGCGGCTGCATCATTGTTTCGCAGACCGGCATTTCGGGCAGCACCAAGCTGGGCGATTTCGTGGTTCTCGCCGCGCAGGTCGGCCTTGTCGGACATATCACCGTCAACACGGGCGCGCAGATTGCGGCGCGAGGCGCCGTCGTACATGACGTGCCGGCCGGTCAGCAATATGGCGGCGCGCCTGCGCGGCCGATAAGCGAATGGCGTCGCGAAATAGTCGCGATAAAAAGGCTGGGACAGCGGCGCAAGCCGGGCGCAGGCCCCAAATCCGATAAGGAATGAAGCCCGGCCGTCAGCCGGACGAACCGATCTAGGTCTCATAGAGGACGCAAACATGAGTCAGACCGAGGCAAAAGAAAGGCCGGACAGCGCCGACATCAACCGTGTCATGCAGCTTCTGCCCCATCGCTATCCGATGCTGATGATCGACCGCATCGTCGAGATGAAGGGCGACGAGTCCGCCATCGGTATCAAAAGCGTGACCAACAACGAGCCGTTTTTTCAGGGACATTTCCCCGGCAACCCGGTGATGCCCGGCGTTCTCATCGTGGAAGCCATGGCGCAGACCGCGGGTGCCCTCGTGATCAGCAGCCTGGGAACGGAGGGCAGCAACCAGCTCGTCTATTTCATGACGGTCGACAAGGCACGCTTCCGAAAGCCGGTCGTGCCGGGCGACAAGCTGGAAATCCACGTCACCAAGATTCGCAGCCGCGGCGCCGTCTGGAAATATCATGGCGAAGGCAAGGTCGACGGTGTGTTGGTGGCGGAAGCCGATTTTGGTGCAATGATCGTCGATCAGGCAAAGGTGTAATGACCGATATTCACCCCACGGCAATTATCGACCCCGCGGCTCGTATCGGCGCGAATGTGCGTATCGGCGCATACTGCACCATTGGGCCAAACGTCGTGCTGGATGACGATGTCGTTCTGCACAGCCATGTGGTCGTCGCCGGCCATACGACCATCGGCGCGCGCACGGAGATATTCCCCTTTGCCTCGATCGGGCATGCGCCGCAGGACCTGAAATTCAAGGGCGAGGAAAGCACGCTCGAAATCGGGACCGACAACATCATTCGCGAGAATGTGACGATGAACCCCGGTACCGAAGGCGGCGGCATGGTCACGCGCGTCGGAAACCATTGCGCCTTTCTGGCGGGCTCGCATGTCGGTCACGATTCAAAGGTGGGCGACTATGTCGTCTTTTCCAACAACGTCATGCTTGCCGGTCACTGCACGGTCGAGGATTACGTGATCTTTGGCGGTGGCGCGGCGCTTCAGCAGTTCGGCCGTGTCGGCAAGCATGCCTTTATCGGCGGGATGAGCGGTGTCGAAAACGATGTCATCCCGTTCGGCCTTGTGATCGGCAATCGCGCCCACATGGTCGGCCTCAATCTCGTCGGCATGAAACGGCGCGGCTTCACGCGTCAGCAGATATCCGCCCTGCGCGAGGCTTATGACGTCATATTCGCGCCGGAAGGCGCGCTTCGCGACCGGGTTGCCAAGGCCGCGGACCTTTACGGGGACAATCCCGAGGTCATGATGATCGTGAACTTCATTCAGGATGAGGCGAGCCGCGGCCTGGTGGTTCCCAAGCAGGGGCCGGCGGCCTGACGGCCGACGGAGAGAAAAGGCCATGACGGCATCGCAGTCCAGCGGGGCCTCCGGTTCAAGGTTGCCGAAACTCGCCATCGTGGCGGGGGCGGGCCCCTTGCCGGTGTCGCTGGCAAAGGCTGCCCTTGCCGAAGGGCGCGAGGTGTTCATCATCGGGATCGAAGGCTTTGCCGGATCTGAGATCGAGACCTTTCCGCATGCCTGGAACCGGCTCGGGGCGATGGGAAAGTTCATCAGCCTCCTGAAGGATAATCGGTGCGAGGAAATGGTGTTGATCGGCGCGGTGACCCGCCCTGATTTGCGCAAGCTCAGCCTCGACATGACGGCCATCCGCCTCCTGCCGAAACTCAGAGGCTGGATGAAGCAGGGCGATGACGGCCTGTTGCGGGGCCTCGGTGGTTATATTCAGGATGAGACCGGGGTTCGCATCGTTGGCGCCCATGAAATTTCCGGCGGCCTGCTTGCCCCCGAAGGCGCTCTGACCAAACTCGTACCCGACGACAGCCAGAAGAGCGATATCGCCGTTGCCATGAAGGCGGCTAGGGCGATCGGTGCGCTCGACATCGGGCAGGGTGCCGTCGCGTGCCGCGGCATCGTGCTGGCGCTGGAGGCGGCGGAAGGCACCGATGCGATGCTGGAGAGAGTGGCGAGTCTTCCCGAACATTTGCACGGCAGCGAAGCGGCCCGCGAAGGAGTTCTCGTGAAACTTCCCAAGCCCGGACAGGAGCGCCGCATGGACCTGCCCACCATAGGCGTCCGCACGGTTGAAAACGCGGCTGCGGCGGGCCTTGCCGGCATTGCGGTCGAGGGCGGCGGTGCGCTGGTCGACGACATCGACGCCATGACCGAAACGGCGAACCGGCTGGGCCTCTTCGTCGTGGGGCTTTCGCCCGCCGAAACCCGGGCGGACACATGATGAGCGGTGAAGAGATGACCGGCCCCCGCATCATGCTGGTGGCGGGCGAGCCGTCGGGCGACGCGCTTGGCGGAGAGTTGATGCAGGCGCTTAAGGACATGACGGGCGGGAAGGTCGGTTTTTCCGGCGTTGGCGGCGCGCGCATGGAAGAGCAGGGGCTGTCCTCCATCTTTCCGATGACGGATATTTCCGTCATGGGCCCGCGCGAGGTCGTGCCGCGGCTGCCGCTTATCCTGCGCCGGATCCGCCAGACGGCGAATTTCGCCATCGCTCACAAGCCGGATGTGATGATCATTATCGACAGTCCGGATTTCACTCATCTCGTGGCGCGCCGGGTCGCGAAAAAAGCGCCCGAGATCCCGATCGTCAACTACGTCTCGCCAAGCGTTTGGGCCTGGCGGCGCGGTCGCGCGCGGGCCATGGCACGCTATCTGCGCAGAGTGCTCGCGCTGCTGCCTTTCGAGCCGGCTTTCTTCAAGGCGCAAGCCGGTCTGGACTGCGTCTATGTCGGCCATCCCGCCATCAACCGCCTGCCCGAACCGGGAGCGGGAAAGCGGTTTCGTGAGGCGCATAGCATTCCCGCCGAAGCGCCTCTTCTGCTTTTGCTGCCCGGTAGCCGCGTCAACGAGGTGAAGCGGTTGATGGGCATTTTCGGGGAAACGGCGGCCCGTCTCGGCAAGAAGATGCCGGACCTTCAAATCGTGCTGCCCACCGTTCCCCATGTGGGAGACTATGTCCGGGCGGAGGTCGAGAAATGGAAGCTGCCCGTCACCGTCATTCAGGACGAGGCCGAAAAGCGCGCGGCCTTCGACGCGGCGACCGCCGCGCTGGCGGCCTCCGGCACCGTTTCCCTCGAACTGGGGCTTGCCCGTGTGCCTATGGTGATCGGCTATCGTATCGACCGGATAGCCGGAACGCTGGTCGGGCGCATGCTCAAAGTACCCTCGGTGGTGCTGGTGAACCTGATCCTCGACAAGCCGTCGGTGCAGGAACTTCTTCAGTATCGTTGCACACCGGAGAATCTGGAGGCCGCGTTGCTTCCTCTTCTCAAGGACACACCGGAACGAGGCCGCGCGCTTGCCGATCTCGATGAGTTGAAAGCCCGCATGGGCGCCGGGGGCGAGCACCCCAGCGTGCGTGCGGCGCGCGCCGTGCTGGAAATACTTGATACCAAAGCGCTGCCCGCGCCCTGAAAAATCTCCGCCTTCCCATCTTGAGACAGTTTTGCCCGCCCTCTTGAGGCGAATGGCGGCGCCTTTAATAAAATAACAAATCCGCTTGCCGATAATGCCTTCGCCGAAAATGCGCGAGGGTTAAGGATGCAGCTCTTTCCGGGACGAAATGCCTATCTGCTCGTTCTGATTGTGGCAGTGGTGGATGCGATTTGGCTCGCGCTCACCAATGTGTCTTTTGCCGGGTCCGAGCTGGTTCTTCTGTCGGTGCAGGTCGCAATCGTGATCGCCCTTGCGAGGGTGATTGAGCAGCGAACCTTCACGAGCCCGACAATGGAAAAACTGTCCGGCCGTCTCGTTCACTTCATGCAAGGGGTCGCCTTTCTGCTGGTCGCCTGGGTGTCGCTCAGGATCCTGAATCAGGCCAGCATGTGGTTCGATCTGCCCTATACGGATAGCCTGCTGATCCATTGGGACGGCTTTCTGCCGGTCGACTGGCACAGCTATTTCCGTTTCGTCCAGTTGAACCCCGGCGTCCAGATGGTTCTGGACTACGGCTACACCTCCTTGTCGATGGTCAGCTTCGTCGGGTTCGTCCTGCTTGTCTGGATCGGCGACATGAAGAGGGCCAGATATTTCATGGAAACGTTCATGGTCGTCGCGCTGGTATGCACCGCCATCGGTGTGTTTCTGCCCGCGAAAGGCGCCGTCGCGACCTATTTCGGCGACGTGTCCAGCATCGCTCATTTCAAGGCGGTGCCGGGTGTCTACGCCATCGACGCCCTCGATCGGATGAGAAGCGGGCTTCCCCATACGCTCCATATCGGCGCCATGCCGGGGCTGACCGTATTTCCGTCATTCCACACGGCGGCGGGTATCGTGCTGGCCATCAGCTTCTGGAGAACCTCGTTCTTTCCGGCAGTGCTCGCCTATACCGCGATCATGATCGCCGCGACGCCCGTTTTTGGCGCTCACTATTTCGTCGACCTGATCGCGGGCACGATCGTCGCCTGTCTGATATGCGCGGCATTTGCCGTCATGCCCTTTTACAAGGGCTTGTTCGCACGACGGGACGCGGAGGAAGACTGGAAACCTGCCCGCGAAGGTGCTGTGTCCTTCTGACCTCCGCAAACAGGCAAACGAAAAAGGGCGCCCCGCGGGGCGCCCTTTGCGTTTTGGCGTGTTGCGCGATCAGCGCTTGGCGATATCGACATAGTCGCGCGCCTGCGCACCCGTATAGAGCTGGCGCGGACGGCCGATGCGCTGGTTCGGGTCCTGGATCATCTCGTTCCACTGCGCGATCCAGCCCACGGTGCGGGCCAGTGCGAACAGCACGGTGAACATGGTGGTCGGGAAGCCCATCGCCTTCAGCGTGATGCCCGAATAGAAGTCGATGTTCGGGTAGAGCTTTTTCTCGACGAAATATTCGTCGTTGAGAGCGATCTTCTCCAGCTCAAGCGCCACATCGAGAAGCGGATCGTCCTTGATGCCCAGAACGCCCAGAACCTCATGGCAGGTCTGCTGCATCACGCGGGCACGCGGGTCGTAGTTCTTGTAGACGCGGTGACCGAAGCCCATCAGGCGGAACGGGTCGTCCTTGTCCTTGGCGCGCGCGATGAATTCCGGAATGCGGTCCACCGTGCCGATTTCCTGCAGCATGTTGAGCGCGGCTTCATTCGCACCGCCATGGGCCGGGCCCCAGAGGCAGGCGATACCGGCGGCGATGCAGGCGAACGGATTGGCGCCCGACGAACCGGCAAGGCGAACCGTCGACGTGGACGCGTTCTGCTCGTGATCGGCATGCAGGATGAAGATGCGGTCCATGG
>CAYSVF010000060.1:0-10329 GCA_964434415.1 uncultured Parvibaculum sp. | reverse complement strand
AACAGAAGCTCTTCCGCGAGCTGGTGACAGGCACCCAGTCAGCCGCGCAGCGCCACGTCTTCTTTGCCGAACGCCAGGTCTGGAAGCTGCCGGACGTGCCGAAAGACACCCCCATCATCCCGGTGGAGCGCGTCGGCATCATCGGCGCCGGCACCATGGGCGGCGGCATCGCCATGAACTTCCTGAATTCCGGCATCCCCGTCACCATCGTGGAGACGAAACAGGAAGCGCTGGACCGGGGCGTCGCCACCATCCGCAAGAACTATGAGAACAGCGCCAAGAAGGGCCGCTTCTCCATGGAAGAAGTGGAGAAGCGTATGGGGCTCCTCACGCCCACGCTGCAGATGGAAGACCTCGGCACCGCCGACCTCATCATCGAGGCCGTGTTCGAGAACATGGATGTGAAGA
The DNA here is from genome assembly GCA_964434415.1 of uncultured Parvibaculum sp. GTDB lineage: Bacteria > Pseudomonadota > Alphaproteobacteria > Parvibaculales > Parvibaculaceae > Parvibaculum. The sequence continues at coordinate 9,921 of CAYSVF010000060.1, read as the reverse complement.
AGGACGTTTTCGGCAAGCTCGACAAGATCGCCAAGGACGGCGCCATTCTCGCCACCAACACCTCGGCGCTCAACATCGACGAGATCGCCACGGCGGTGAAGCGCCCGGAAGCCGTGATCGGCCTCCACTTCTTCTCGCCCGCCAATGTGATGAAGCTGCTGGAAGTCGTCCGCGCCGACAAGACCTCGAAGTCGGTCATCGCGACCTCCATGCAGATCGCCAAGAAGATCGGTAAAGTCGCAGCCCTTGTCGGCGTCTGCCCAGGCTTCGTCGGCAACCGCCTTCTCGCCCAGCGTCAGCGTGAAGCGCAGAAGCTCATCATGGAAGGCGCCATGCCCTGGGATGTGGACCGCGTCCTCTACGATTTCGGTCTGCCCATGGGCCCCTTCGCCATGTCCGACCTTGCCGGTCTCGATATCGGCTGGAACAAGGAAAAGTCGAAGGGCGAAACGCTCCGCGACCGCCTCTGCGAAATGGATCGCCGCGGCCAGAAGACCGGTGCGGGCTATTACGACTATGACGAGAAGCGCAACGCGACCCCCTCGCCGGTCGTCGAGAAGATGATCCTCGACTATGCCGCCGAGAAGGGCATCAACCGCCGCCAGATTTCCGACGAGGAAATTCTGGAACGCTGCATATATCCGATGGTCAATGAGGGCGCCAAGATCCTCGAGGAAGGCAAGGCCATTCGCGCTTCCGACATCGATATCGTCTGGATTTACGGCTATGGCTTCCCGCGCTATCGCGGCGGCCCGATGTTTTATGGCGACACGGTCGGCCTCGACAAGGTGCTCGGCAAGATGAAGGAGTTCCAGTCGCAGATGGGCGATGACTTCAAGCCCTCCGCCCTGCTCGAAAAGCTCGTCGCCGAAGGCAAGGGCTTCAAGGATCTCTGATCCCCGATAACGACCTCACATCGCACGGGCGGGTTCCTCAGCGGTACCCGCCCTTTTTCGCGCCTCTCTTGCGACCCGCCGCGCGACGCGGCAAAGTTCCGGCAAACGACATGGAACAAGAAGCAGGAGGAAAAGCCGTGAGTACCAACGAACAGATCGTCCGCAACTTCGTTTCCGCATGGTCACGCCTCGACCTCGACGAACTCACGGATTTTTTCACCCAGGATGGCATCTACCACAACATGATGCTCGACCCCGTAAAGGGTCGCGACAACATTCGCGAATTCATCAAGGGGTTCGCAGGCAATTGGACCGAACCGGACTGGGAACTCCTCAACATCGCCGTCAATGGCCAGACCGTCTTTACCGAGCGGGTGGACCGCATGACGGTAACCGGCAAGCTCGTCGCGCTGCCCGTCTGCGGCGTCTTCGAACTGCGCGACGGCAAGATCGCCGCCTGGCGGGACTATTTCGATCTCGCGACCTATTCGAATGCGGTCAATTGATCAACTTGTGCACTACGATACCGAGCCGCATGGCCGATCGAAATCGCCCCCAGCTCACCGGAGCCCTGGTCCAGCGTGCGGATGGGGCAGTGGACCGTCGAGGACATGTCGCCGGCTGAGGAGCCTTCCGCATAGAGTTTCGACAGCTCGTTACTCCATGCGCAAAGCGTGCTCGAAGAAAGCACCGCAGCGAGCTTGATGCCGGCACTGGTCGAACCCAAACTGCTCAAACATGACTGCAGGCAGACGATCAGCCGTGCCCGTCCTGTCCGGCAATTACTGAAACGGCCGTCCGGTAATTCTGCAATCCGCAGGTGCCACCCCCCCTGCTCGCTCAGAAGGACAATTCGGGCTCGCTAGACGTGCTTTTGAGGGCTCTTGGGGTCCGCCACGATGTCGCTCAATCGCTAACGATCGATCGCGAATACGGTGAAGGAGATGCCACTGCGCATTTTTTAAGAACGATTGGCAGGCGTCGAATGATTTTTCAGGAGCCACTTAATTAAGAACGATATTTCATGAACTGCATTCTTGACGGAGCTGTTTTCGCCAATCATACTTACTTTTCACAGAGTTTGAATTTTTTATATCAAAATTCATAAGCGAGAATCGTTTTTCATGGGAAATGGGACGAAATTTCATTTTTCAGGGCCGGTGACTGTTTTTCAGGAGAGGCGCCTTCCGGAACGGGCGACCCCTGCCGGGTACAGCGCATTGATCGAGGCCTGCGGACTGGCAGTGCCTCTGCCGCGAACGCTCTCCGCCATAGGCGAGCACCATCGCGTGCTGGAGGAAGGCGGCTGGCGCATTCTCACACCGCGACATGCGCCGCATCCGACTCTGGAGGGCCATCTCACTTTCGCTCTCAAATATGAGGGGCTTGACCTTGCAGTCTTGAAGCGGATTTTCCTGAGAGTCGGTGCTGCTCCAATTAAGGCTCTGGTACGCAACACGCCCACTGGCACATACGCGCGCCGTCTCTGGTTTCTCTATGAGTGGCTGACCAGTGAAAGGCTCGATTTGCCCGATGCCCAAGCGGGCCGGTATGCCCCGGTAGTCGACCCGGAGCAGCAATGGGCAGTGGCCGGGGAGACGTCGTCCCGGCATCGGGTGAAGAACAACCTGCCCGGCACGCCGGACTTTTGCCCGCTGGTTTTTCGTACTGAAACGCTGGAGCGTTTCGTTGCGTCAAATCTGTCTGCACGCGCGCAGGAGATTGTCGCGAATGTTTCACGCGACCTGCTGGCGCGCACGGCCGCCTTTCTTTTGCTCAAAGATTCTAAATCGAGCTATGCGATTGAGGGAGAGCGCGCACCGCAGGATCGCATCCAGCGATGGGGGCGCGCTATTGGCGAAGCAGGACAGCACGCACTGGACCTGGAGGAGCTATTGCGCTTGCAGCGGATCGTCATTGGCGATGCTCGCTTTATCAAGCTTGGTCTGCGCGACGAGGGGGGATTCATCGGAGAGCATGACCGCGATATGCGCATGCCCCTGCCGGATCATATCAGCGCCAGACCGGAGGACCTGCCGAGTCTGATCGACGGCATGGTCTCTTTCGACAGGGGGCCTGCGCGCGATCTTGACCCCGTGATTGCGGCGACCATTCTCGCTTTTGGTTTCGTCTATATCCATCCCTTTGTTGACGGCAACGGCCGCATTCATCGCTACCTTATTCATCACGTTCTGGCGCAGCGCGAATTTAATCCGCCCGGAGTCGTGTTTCCGGTTTCTGCAGCCATTCTGGAGCAGATCGATGAGTACCGGCGTGTCTTAGAAAGTTATTCGATGCGGCTGCTGCCCCTGATCGATTGGGAGCCGACCGAAGATTTCAATGTGCATGTTTCGAACGATACCGGCGATTTCTACCGGTTCTTCGATGCGACCCCGCATGCCGAGTTTCTCTATGCCTGCGTGCGCAAGACCATTGAGGAAGACCTGCCATACGAGACAGACTTCCTGCGCCGCTATGATCAGTTCCGGCAGCAGGTGACGGGCTTCATCGACATGCCGGATCGGCTGATCGATCTTCTGTTCCGTTTCTTGCAACAGAATGAAGGGCAAATGTCGAAGCGCGCCCGCGAACGTGAGTTCGAGGCGCTGACCGATGAGGAAACACAGCGCATCGAACGCATTTATCAAGACGCTTTCGATGGCATGCGCGAATCCGTTCGATGAAGTCGCCCTATTATCGAGTTCCAAAAGGGTGGAGGGCGTTTATAAGCCACAGAAGACAAAATGATCTTATGCGCTATGACCAGCCACTGAACTTTCCCCCACCAGGGATTAGAGTTTCGGCCGGAAGTATGTTCCGCGCCGCATCCGTATCGGCATCGGCCGAGTGCCCGCAATCGGAACAGATCAACTCAGCCGACATCGCCAGGCGCGGAAAACCTTCATGGCCATGATCAAGCTTGCATCAATACTCATCTGGCTACGTGCTTATGAGGCTAGGGATTAAAACTTCCACCCCGGCTCCGGAATGGCCCGGTAAGCCTGCGTCAGCGCATCCGACCAGGACTGGCGCAGGCCGCGGAAATACTCGTCATCCTCGCGAATCCGCCGTGTCATCGCGACCTTCAGCGTATCCCGCCGATAGACCATCAGATCGATCGGCATGCCGACGGACAGGTTGGAGCGCATGGTGGAATCCATGGAAATCAGCGCGAGCTTCAGCCCGTCATCGAGCGGTGTGTCGTAATGCAGCGCGCGGTCGATGATCGGCTTGCCATATTTGTGCTCGCCGATCTGCAGGAAGGGCGTGTCTTCCGTCGCCTCGATATAATTGCCCGCCGAATAGACCTGAAAAAGCCGCATCTCGCCCTGCCCGACCTGGCCCGCCAGCAGAATCGATACGCTGAAATCGCCCGACTGTGCCTCGAGCGACGGGCCGTCGGTCCGATACACTTCTCGTACCGCCTGCCCCATCAGCTGCGCCGCGCGCACCATGGACGGTACGGTGTGAAGCGTCATCGCCTCCTCGCCAGGGCGAGGGGCGATGCCCTGCTCGAGCGCGATATTCACCGCCGCCTGGCTGACTGCCAGATTGCCGGCGGTCATGATACCAATGACGCGATCGCCCGGATGTTCGATCACGGTGAGCTTGCGGAAGGTGGAAATATTGTCGACGCCGGCATTGGTGCGCGTATCGGCCAGCATCACCAGCCCGTCCTTGAGGCGCAGCGCCACGCAATAGGTCATTTTGTGTCTCCGGATGTCCGCCTATTGCTGGATGACCTTGTCGTCCACGACAAGGCGTACTTCCAGCGTTTCGTTCCCGCCGCCGCGCCGAACGCCCCGCACCGGGGCCGCCTCGAAATAGTCGAGGCCGGAGGCCACGCGGATATGGGCATCGGTCGGGCAGAGCCGGTTGGCAACATCGAATCCAACCCAGCCTAGCCCATCAATATAGGCTTCGGCCCATGCATGGCTAGCCTCGTATGCCTCACCCTCGCCGCCCCAGAGATAGCCGCTGACATAGCGCGCCGGCAGGCCCAGAACCCGCGCGGCCGAGGTGAACACGTGCGCGTGGTCCTGGCAGACGCCATTGCCCGCCGCCAAAGCCTCGCTCGCCTTGGTCGCCACATCCGTCAGGCCGGTCTGGTAGTCGATGGCATCACGCACGGCGCCCATCAGCTGGTGGCCCAAATCGAGCAGTGAGCCGTCCGAGCCTTTCTTCGCGGCCTGCGCCAAAGCCTCGATCGCCTCGTCCGGCTCGGTCAGTTCCGTTTCGCGGAGATAAAAAAGCGGCGGAAAATGTTCTGGAACCCCGGAGAGAACGCCATTGGCGTCCTGCGTCTCTACCTCGCCCGTCAGCGTCAGTGTCAGTTCGGTATGGGCCCGGTCCATGGTCAGCATGTTCAGCACGTTGCCATAGGCGTCGCGACCATAGGTCATGGTCGCGCCCCACTGAGTGCCGATCCGCCAGTCGAGGATTTTCTGATTGCCGTTATCCAGCGGCGTCAGACGCAACGCCTGCAAAGCATAGGACGCCTCGAACTCGTAGCGATAGGTCGTTTCATGTTGCAGATGGATACGCATGGCCGGTGTCGGATCCTGGATTCGTCCTGATGGGGCCTAGAAAAGATACGCCCGGCTGATCTCATAGGCGAGACGGTTGTTGTTCTCAATATGCTCGGACAGAAACTCGTGCAGGCCCTGCCGGAATATGTCGTCCATCTGGCCGAAGCGAAGCCGGGAATGGATCTGCCCGGCCATGCGATGGCACTCGTGACGCTGACCATATTGTTCCGCCAGATGGTCGAGGCTGTCCTTGATACCAAGGGCACAGCTTGCAAGAGATCTCGGCATTTCCTCGCGCAGCGTCAGGAACTCGACGATAAGCCAGGGCTTCAGTCCCTGCCGATAGACCGAATTGTAGCTGCGATAGCCCGACACGGCCCGGAGGATAGAGGCCCATTGATAATAGTCGATACCGCCGCCCACCTCCGCCTCGTCCGGCAGAAGAATGTGATACTTCACATCGACGATGCGCGCCGTATTGTCCGCCCTCTCGATGAACGTTCCCAGCCGCGAAAAGAAATAGCTGTCACGACACAGCATGGTCGCAACCGTAGCGCCGTGAAACAGGAGCGAACGATCCTTCACCCAGTCGAGGAAGCGGTTCAACCCGCTGCCGCGCACCCGGTTTTCGTTCCAGCCCGGCAGTTCGAGCCAGGTCGTGTTCAGAGCCTCCCACTGTTCCGTGGTCAGAGCGGTACGCACCGCACGGCCATTGCGGCGCGCCGTTTCGATGCAGTTGCGGATTGAAGACGGATTTTCCGGATCGAAAGCGAGGAAGGAAATCACATTCTCCGGCGTCGCCTCCTCATACCGCTCGTAAAACATGTCCTCCAGGCCCGCGACAACGATGGTCGAATGCCACTCATTGCCATCCGATTCCGCGATCGCCGGCATCAGGGACAACCGGTCGGTGACACGCAGGATGCGGGCAAGGTTTTCCGCGCGCTCCATATAGCGCGAAATCCAGTAGAGATTGTCGGCGGTACGGCTCAGCATATCGGCGTTCCCGGCCCTCCCTTCAACTTTTCAAAACCCAGGTGTCCTTGGTGCCGCCGCCCTGACTTGAATTCACGACCAGCGACCCCTCCCGCATGGCAACGCGGGTCAGCCCGCCCGGCACGACCCGGGTTTCCCGGCCCGACAGAATGAATGGCCTCAAATCGACATGGCGGGGCGCAACGCCTTCATCGACGAAAGTCGGACAGGTCGACAGGGCGAGCGTGGGCTGTGCGATATATTTCTCTGGCTCTTTTTCCAGCGCATGAGCGAATTTCGCAATTTCTTCCTTCGTCGCCTTCGGGCCCACCAGCATGCCGTATCCGCCAGACCCGTGAACCTCCTTCACGACAAGCTCGGGCAGATGCTCCTTCACATAGGCAAGGTCATCCTTCTCGCTACAGCGCCATGTCGGCACATTCTTGAGGATCGGCTTTTCGCCCAGATAGAACTCCACCATCTTCGGTACATAGGTGTAGATCGCCTTGTCGTCTGCGATCCCCGCCCCCACGGCATTGGCAAGGTTCACATTGCCGGCGCGATAGGCTTGCATGATGCCGGGCACGCCCAGCGCCGAGTCCGCGCGGAAGGCCAGCGGATCGAGGAAGTCGTCATCCACGCGCCGATAGATCACGTCCACGCGCCTGGGGCCTTGCGTGGTGCGCATGTAGACGATGTCGTCCTTCACATAGAGGTCGGGACCTTCCACAAGCTCCACGCCCATCTGGTCAGCCAGAAAGGAATGCTCGTAATAGGCCGAGTTGTAGATGCCCGGCGTCATCACCACGACGGTCGGCTCGCTCTCGCAATTGCGCGGCGCGACCGAGGCGAGCGTGTAATGAAGGTCGTCGCAATAATGGTCCACCGGCGCGACATGATAGCGCTCGAAGAGATCGGGAAAGAGCCGCATACTGATTTCCCGGTTCTCCAGCATGTAGGAGACACCAGATGGCGTGCGGCAATTATCCTCGAGAACGTAGAACTCTTCCGGTCCCACGCGCACCATGTCGATGCCCGCAATATGCGTATAGACGTCATAGGGCAACCGAACGCCCTGCATCTGATGACGATAGGTCTCGTTGAGCAGGACATGCTCGGACGGCACGATCCCGGCTTTCAGAATTTCCTGCGATCCATATATATCGGCAATGAAAGCATTGAGCGCGTTCACCCGCTGGATGAGACCTGCCGATATCTGCTCCCATTCCGCCGCTTCCAGAATGCGCGGAATGATGTCGTAGGGAATGATCCGCTCGGGATCGCCACCCTCGCCATAGACGGCGAAGGTAATGCCGATCCGCCGGAAGAATGTCTCCGCCTCTTCCCGGCGAAGAGTAAGAACGTCATGAGGGATCTGGTCCAGCCAGTCCTTCAGGACACGGTAGGCCGGGCGCGGTTCCGCGCCCATAGCTCCCATTTCATCAAAGATGGCAGACGCCATCACATCTCCCGTTTGCTTCTTTTAGCCAGTTCAACAAGCCTAGACCGATTTCTTCGTACAATGAAAGAGCAAGAGCGGTGCCATGCACATGACCTTGGCAAAAGTTCCATTCTTCAGGCAAAGCTGGTCGCTCGCCGGGCAATGGAGTGGCAACGAAAAGTGCACGCCGCTTTTGAAAGAGGCAGTATCCGGCAGAAGTGGATATCGTCTCGGTTGGCGAAATTGCAAAAATCCACTATGGGTGACCTTCTGCAAAAACGGTCAGGTGGCCCTCGAAATCGCGGCGTTTTCCAGGTCGCTCGGGGGCCGCAAACAAAAGCTGGACCCTGAAGGATGGAAATACTCGTCTGCGGCGCTGCCGGATTTATCGGGTCCCATCTGACCCGGCGCCTCGTTAAGGAGGGGCACAATGTGCGGGCGGTCGATATCGAACCGAATGGATATTTCGATCATTCCATCGGGAAGCTGATTGTCGGCGATCTCCGCGACCCCGCCTTCATTCCAGAGGCGGTCGACCGACCTTTCGACGAAATCTACCAGCTTGCCGCGGATATGGGGGGCGCCGGATATCTGTTCACCGGCGACAACGACGCCCGGGTCATGCACAACTCGGCGTTGATCAACCTCAATGTTCTGGAAGCAGCCCGCCGCAGTGCGTCCCGCCGCATATTCTTCTCCTCATCCGCCTGCATCTATCCGCAGCGAAACCAGACCGATCCGTCAAATCCCGATTGTGCCGAAGACAGCGTCTACCCCGCCGACCCGGACAGCGAATATGGCTGGGAGAAACTCTTTGCGGAGCGCCTGTATCTGGCTTATGCGCGCAATTTCGACATGGCTGTCCGTATAGCCCGCTATCACAACATATTCGGACCTAACTGCGCCTGGGACAACGGTCGAGAGAAAGCGCCCGCTGCATTGGCCCGCAAAGTCGCGGAAACACCGGGTGGCGGCGAGATCGAGATCTGGGGTGACGGCAAACAAACGCGGTCGTTTCTCTATATCGATGAATGCCTTGAGGGAACGTTGCGCCTGATGCGTTCGGACTGGAGCGGTCCGGTCAATATCGGTTCCGAAGAAATGATCTCGATCAGCGACCTTGTGGACATCTACACCGCCATTTCGGGGAAGACGCTTGAGAAGCGCTTCGTTCCCGGTCCTGAAGGCGCGCGTGGCCGCAATTCCGACAATCGCCTGATCCGCGAGAAGCTCGGATGGGCACCGTCGCGGCCGCTTCGGGAAGGGCTTGAATCGATCTATGCTTGGATTGCCGCTCAGGTGGCGCTGAGGGACATGCCGACATACGAACGCCAGGCATAAGATACGGCGCACCGAATGCACTGAAAGCGATGTTTCGGACCTCGCATGGACTAATGCGAGCCGGCGCGGATTTGCTCGATACGCTCCGTCATGGCGTGTCGCATGGCCTGCCCTGCCGCAAACGCCCCCTCGCGGTAGCGCCCATAATCCCGCGCCACGGCGAGAATGGCGTCGGCATATTCGGCGATGCTGCTTGCCGTTGGCGATCCTGCGATTTCCTGCCAGTCCGCCATCGCAAAACCTTTGGTGACGACCACCGGCGTCCCGCACATCGCAGCTTCGATGATCATGCCCGAGCCACGGCTCCGGTATGAATGAATATCGTATGGCAGAATGAGAAGGTGTGACTGCGCGATCGCATCGGCGAATGCTGCCGAACTCAGCTCCGAGTCCAAAAAATCGACTTCGAGAAAAGCAGGCAACTCGAGCTGCCGCAAAGCTTCCATGAAGCGCGACCCCGCATTCGATCCGCTGGAATCGCCGTCCAGCCCGGCGGGCTTCTGCAGGAGAATACGAACACGTCCGATACCTGCCTGCTCCTGGCGTTTCGCCAGCGATTTCACGATATCGGGAATCAGGTCGATGCCCTGTTCTTTGCGCTTCCCTCCGAGTATGCCCACAACAAAGCAGTCTTGCGGGTCTCCCTTGGCGACGAGTGCCCCGTCGCGAATATTCATCGGCGTGAGCCATTGGGTCACCGGCGGAAAGCCATGCGAACTTTCAAGCTCCGCCCCCATTT
>CAYSVF010000059.1:0-10458 GCA_964434415.1 uncultured Parvibaculum sp. | reverse complement strand
GTCTTCATCTTTTCCCAAAGGGCCGGCTGGCTCAGCATGGATTTCAGATAGGAGATGTTGTTCTCCGCAATATTGGGCGGCAGGTCCGCGCGGGCGAGCCGGCGCGCTTCCTCGAAATGGCCCTGAAGGCCCAGGACAACGGCAAGGTTCTGCCGGGCGGAGGCACCGGCATTGGGATTGGCAACCGCCTTGCGCAGGACTTCTTCCGCCTTGTCCAGATCGCCTTCCAGCGCGTAGGAAAGTCCCATATTGGTGAGCACGGACGGTTCGCCCGGCGCCAGCGCGAGAGCCTTTTCATATTCGCCACGCGCTTCGCCATAGCGGCCCATCTGATCGTAGGCGACGCCGATGGCGGAGGGCAGCCTCCAGTCCTTGGGAGATTGTCCGAATGCCGCCTTCAGCATGGAAACGCCCTGGTCGACGCGGCCGCTGGCGACCAGCACCTTGCCATATTCGCCGAGCACGGCCGGATTGTTCTTGTGGAGGAGCTGGATGCGCTGCATCACCGTTGCGGCCTGATCGTAGGACCCGATATGGCGCAGCGCGCTCGAATACTGGACGGCGATCTCCGCATTGTCTTCATGGCGGTCATGCAGGAAACTCCAGCAGGTTGCCGCCGTCACGTAATCATTGGTTTTCAGCGCCTTGAGCGCGGCTTCGCGCAGCTCGGCGTCGCTTTGTCTGGTGCGGGCCGGGGCCTTGCTCTCGACGTCTGCCTTGGCTGCCGTCGTATCCGGCGTGGTGGTGCCGCTTCCCGTCGAGGCGCAGCCGCCAAGGGCAAGGACCGAGCAGACGGTCGCCATCGCCAGATAAGGCACACGGCGTCCCGATCGGTAATGTTTCCGGCCTGCCGGAATACTCTGGAAATCCTGGATAAGCGGCTTGGTCATCGCTTCATATCCCGCAATGATGGTGGCAAGCCAAAAGGCGCGGCAGCGCCCGCCCGGCTCTGCAACCCTGATACTCGGCTACACCCGTCAAGAAAGGATTAATTATAAGAATTGAGGCGAAAGCCCCATTTGGGGAGGATGTCGCCAACTAGAATGAAGGCCGCGCGATCGAAAGAGGCATGGGGAATGCGGGACGTATTGGAGGAAATCTGGCGCGGCTTGAGCGAGCGCCGCCTGGCCGGACCGGTGTTGGCCGTTATCGGCCTGCTTGCGCTCGTCGCGCTCGGCGTGGCCTCCTGGTGGCGCGCGCCGGATACCTTCGAGGACGGGCCGGGTATCGTCACCTTCTTCCAGATCGGCACAGGCAGCGTGGACAGCCCCTATTTCGCCGTGGGCGAGCGTCTCGCCGGGGCCATCAGCCGTCCGCCGGGCACGCCGCCTTGCGACAGCGCCGGCCCTTGCGGTGTGAAGGGGCTCGTCGCGGTGGTGAAATCCTCAGCCGGTGCCGCTGCCAATATCCGCGCGGTCGAGGCCGGTCAGTTCGAATCCGCGCTCGTGCCCGCCATCATGCTCGACCTCGCCTATCGCGGGAAGCCGCCTTTCAAAGGCGAAAAACCCTATAGCGGCCTGCGCGCCATCGCCTCTGTCTATCGCGAGAACGTCTTTGTCGTGGCAAGCCGTGGTGCCCATATCGCGCGCTTTGAAGATCTGCGGAAAATGCGCATCGCCATCGGGCCCAAAGGCTCTCCCTTGCGGGAGACGGCGTTGCGGGTGCTGGCGGCATTCGGCATCGGGCCGCGCAATGCGGTCCTGAGCGACGAACTGCCCGAGCGCGCCGCCGACCTCGCCTTGTTCGGCCTGCTGGACGCCTTTTTCATGATCGGTGAACCCCGCGCACCGCTTCTGCGCAGCCTGACCGACCGCGGCGCCGTGGACATCGTTCCGATCGATGGACCTCAACTGGAGGTGCTGCGCAAGACGGCTCCCTTCCTTGTGCCGGTGACATTGCCGGCGGGGACCTTCCGTTTGACCCCTGCCATCGAAACGCTGTCCACGCCGCTGGTTTTCATCTGCGACGTCGATACCTCTCCCGCCCTTGTGGAAGAGGTCACAAGCGCCCTCTTTTATCCGGGCAATCACATGTTGCTGTCGCCGCCCGGACTGGACGGCCTGCTGCCCGGCGAGGGGGAGGAGGAAATGAAGATGGCGGTGGAGGGATTGCCTGTTCCGCTTCATCGCGGTGCGGCGGCCTTCTTCTACAGGAAGGGCATCATATCGGAACCGCCGTCGACGCAGGTACCGCTCGAACGCCCGTGACAAGCCTCGGATAATGCCTGCCTCAGAGGAGACCGCGCTCTTTCATCTCGTCTTGCGCTTCGGCCGTCCACTCCTGCATGGCGGGCAGGCGCAACACGGCATCCATGTAGGCGCGCGCCGCTCCGTCTTCGTCGCCAAGATTGGCCGGGTCGACGCCATAGGTAACGAAGCGCGTCACCACAGGCGCATACATGGCATCGGCCACCCCGAAGCGGCCGAACAGAAACCCCTCGTCGCCGTCGGAGAGCTGTCCGAACCGCAGGCGTGCCTCGCGCCAGATTGCGACGATGCGGCGGGCATCGCCGAGTGCTTCTTCCGTATGGCCCCGGCCCGGGTAGCGGTTGAGAATGTCCATCGGCATCTCGCGGCGGAGCGCAGTGAAGCCGGCATGCATCTCCGCCGCTGCCGCGCGCGCCATGGCTCGTGCGCCCGCATCTTCCGGCCACAGTTTTTTCATCGGGAAAAGGTCGGCGATGGTTTCGAGAATGGCGAGAGATTCCGGAATGACGAGCCCGTTCCATTTCAGCGCGGGCACCGTTCCCGCGGGGGAATGGGGCAGAATTTGCGCCTTGGTATCGGGCTGACGGAGCCGGATGGAGCGCTCGTAAAAGGGCAGGCCCGCCTGCCGCATGGCAAGCCAGGGACGAAGGCTCCAGCTCGACCAGTTCTTGTCGCCGATCACCAGTTCGAAATCGAAGGCCGTCATATCTGTCACCGGTCTATGGTCCTGTTTGCGGGCGGGAAAGGGCCTATATAGACTTTTGGGCGGCAAAACGCATGCAATAGCTTTTTTCTGTCTCGCTCCGTTTCTCCTCCTATCCAAGAGGCTCCTCGTGCTTGATTTCTTTCTGGCTGACAAAGACAAGGCGGCGACGCCGATATGGCTCGTTCGCGCGGAGGATCTGGAAGGCTGGCGCAGCACCCATGCGGGAGCGGGCGCTGCATGGGTGGAGACGAGCGGTTTCAAGGGCGAGGCGGGCAAGGTGCTTCTCCTGCCCGATGCCTCCGGTGCCGTGTCGGGTGTGTTGCTGGGCACGGGCGACGGATCGGATCCATTGATCACCGGCGCCTTGGCATCCGTCCTTCCATCGGGCGAGTACAGGCTTGCCGGCGGGTTCGACGGCGATCCGACACTTGCCGCGTTGGGGTATGCGCTCGGGACCTATCGTTTCACCCGCTATAGCGGGAAACCGCGCGACTGGCCGCGCCTGGTGTTGCCTCAGGGCGTAGACGGCGAGGAAGTGGGGAGGCTCGCCCGTGCCATGTTCCTGGCGCGCGATCTCATCAATACGCCGGCCAGCGATATGAACCCCGCCGATCTTGCCGCCGCCGCGCAGAGCGTGGCGGATACGCATGGGGCGACGATCAGTACCATCGTCGGCGACGAGCTGCTCGCGCAGAACTATCCGATGGTCCATGCGGTGGGCCGGGCCGCCGCCGTAGCACCGCGCCTGATCGACATGCGCTGGGGGCGCGAAGACGCGCCGCGCGTGACGTTGGTCGGCAAGGGCGTGTGCTTCGATACCGGCGGCCTCGATCTCAAGCCGTCCTCCGCCATGGGTCTGATGAAAAAGGATATGGGCGGTGCGGCGGCGACGCTCGCGCTGGCTCAGCTTCTCATGGAGGCCGGTATCGATATCCGCTTGCGTCTCCTGATCCCCGCGGTGGAGAACAGCGTTTCCGGCAATGCCTTCCGGCCGGGCGACGTACTGCAAAGCCGCAAGGGGCTGACGGTCGAGATAGGCAATACGGATGCGGAAGGCCGGCTCATTCTCGCCGATGCGCTGACCGAGGCCGATAGCGAAAGTCCCGACCTGCTGATCGACATGGCAACCCTCACCGGTGCGGCCCGCGTGGCGTTGGGACCGGAGCTGCCGCCCTTCTACACGCATGACGATGATTTCGCCCGCGAACTGGCTGCCGACGCGCAAGCGGTTGCCGATCCGATCTGGCGGATGCCGCTCTGGAAGCCTTACGACAATTGGCTCGACAGCAAGATCGCCGATGTCAGCCATATCTCCGATGGGCCCTTCGCTGGCTCGGTGACGGCGGCGCTTTTCCTGGCGCGTTTCGTTGAAAAAGCCCGGGTCCACGCGCATTTCGACATCTATGGCTGGGTACCGAAGCCCAAGCCCGGCAGGCCGGTGGGCGGCGAAGCGCAGGCCATCCGGGCGCTCTTCCAGCTCATCAGCCGACAATATGGCTGAGCCATGTTTGCCTTGCGGCAGCGTGACGCGCCGATAGACTATCCCCGATGCCGGGCCCTGAAGCCCGGATGGGGGGAAGACGATGTTGGGCAGGATGGAGGCGCTGGAGGCGCTGGGACTCTGGCGGCGCGTATTGGTGGATGGTATCCGGAGCGAAAGACCGGATCTCACATCGCGCCAGCTTGCCATCATGCTCATCGTCTATCTCGATCCGCCGCCGCATACGGTACGGGGTCTTGCCGTGGCGCTGGGCGTGTCGAAGCCCGCCATCACGCGTGCCCTCGATACGCTTGGGAGCGAAGGAATGCTCAAGCGCGTACGTGACGAAGCGGATCGGCGGAATGTCTTTGTACAGCGTACGGCGAAGGGGTCTATTTTCATGGATGAGTTCGGCGAGGCCATCATCGCGGCGGCGATGAATGCGAAGGGTCAAACGGAAGAATGAGCCGGTCGCGTGCGCTGGACCGGCGGCTCAATCCGTACCGGGAGGACCTGGCCGCGGCCCATCTTCGCGGCGAAGTGAAAGCGGGCCGCTTCGAGGAGGGCCGGGACATGCAGGTTGTGGCCGGCCAGCTTTCCTTGCTGCGCGAGCCCCGGCCGGACGCGCCCATGGATACGCAACTTCTTTTCGGCGAAGTCTTTCGCGTCTATGAAGACAAGTCGGGCTGGGCCTGGGGGCAGTCGGCGCAGGACGATTATGTCGGCTATGTCGCGCGCGAGGGGCTCGCGCCCAAACCGTCAAAGCCTACGCATAGCGTGGCCGCGCTTCGTACCTTCATCTATCCCGAGCCCGACCTGAAGACGCGGCCTGCAACGCCCGTTTCCATGAACGGACTTGTGACCGTGATTGCGGCGAAGGGCGACTACAGCCGGATCGACCGCGGCGGCTGGATCTTCACCCAGCATCTTTCGCCCGTCGGGGCGCATGCGCGTGACTTCGTTTCCGTCGCGCAGGAATTTCTGGGCGTTCCCTATCTTTGGGGCGGCCGGGACAGTCTGGGGCTGGATTGTTCGGGGCTGGTGCAGATGTCGCTGGAACGCGCAGGCATCTCATCCTTGCGCGATACCGACATGCAGGAAGCGACGCTGGGCGAAGCGCTGCCCGAGCCTATCGACTTCACCACGCTGAAACGGGGCGACCTCGTCTTCTGGAAGGGTCATGTCGGCATCATGCGCGACGATCAATGGCTGATTCACGCCAATGCCCATCACATGCGTGTGGCTGAAGAGCGTCTCGACATCGCCATGTCGCGCATCGCACGCGGCGAGCATGGCCATGTTACCAGCATCAAGCGGCTGCCGTCCCTGCGGAGCTGACGGTCAGCCCGCCGCGTCCCCTTCCGGCGTGGCGACAAGGTCGAAAGCTGCGGCCATCAGCGCCTTCGTGTAATCCGTTTTCGGATGGTCGAATATCTCGTCCGCCGTTCCGGCTTCCACCACCTTGCCGTTGCGCATGACGATGATGTCGTCGGAAAGCGCACGGACTACTTTCAGGTCGTGGCTGATGAAGAGATAGCCAAGGTTCATTCGCTTCTGCAGGTCGCGCAGCAGGTCGACGATCTGCGCTTGCACCGACATGTCGAGCGCGGAGGTCGGTTCGTCCAGCATCACGAAATGCGGTTCCAGCGCCATGGCGCGCGCGATCGCGATGCGCTGGCGCTGCCCGCCGGAAAACTCATGCGGATAGCGGTCCTGCACTGCCGGGTCGATACCCACTTCCTGCAGCGCACTGCTTACCCGTTCGCGGCGTTCGTCCGGCGTGAGGCCCAGCCCCTGCACGATGAGGCCTTCCTCCACGATCTGACTAATCGACATGCGCGGCGACAGAGAGCCATAGGGATCCTGAAAAACGATCTGCATCCGGCGGCGCAGAGGGCGCAGCTCATTCTGCTTGAGGCCCTGAATATCGCGCCCTTCGAAACGCACGGGACCTTCGCTCGACAGGAGCCGCAACAGCGCGAGGCCGAGCGTTGTCTTGCCGGAGCCGGATTCGCCCACCACCCCCAGCGTGCGCCCCCGCCTGACTGTCAGCGATATGCCGTCCACCGCTTTCACATGGCCGACCGTCTTGCGCAGGAATCCGCGCTTGATTGGGAACCAGACCTAGAGGTCATCGGTTTCCATGATGACCGGCGCATCTTCGGCGCCTCCAAGTGCGCGGCCTTTCGGTTCGGAGGCGAGCAGGCGTTTGGTATAGGCGTGCTGCGGATTATCGAAGACGGCTCCGGTGTTGCCGCGCTCCACGATCTCGCCCTTGGTCATGACGAAAACGCGGTCCGACATCTTCCGCACCACGCCGAGATCATGCGTGATGAGCAATAGCGCCATGCCCATCTCGTTCTTGAGCTTCTTCAAAAGGGCGAGGATTTGCGCCTGCACCGTCACGTCGAGCGCAGTGGTCGGCTCGTCGGCGATGAGCAAATCGGGCTCATTGGCAAGCGCCATGGCGATCATCACGCGCTGGCGCTGTCCGCCCGAAAGCTGATGCGGATAGGCGCCAAGGCGTTCTCTGGCATCGGGAATGCCGACCTTGTCGAGAAGTTCCAGTACGCGGGTGCGCAGTTTTTCGCCGCGCAGGCCCTTGTGGAGCTGCAGTACTTCGCCCACTTGCCGCTCGATCGTATGCAGAGGGTTGAGCGACGTCATGGGTTCCTGAAAGACAACGCCGATCTTGTTGCCGCGTATCTCGCGCATCGTCTTTTCGTCGGCGCCGACAAGATTGCGTCCCTCGAACATGATCTCGCCGCTGGGATGGCTCGCCTGCGGGTAGGGCAGCAATTGCAGGATCGAAAGCGCGGACACGGATTTGCCCGAACCGGATTCGCCCACCAGAGCCACCGTTTCGCCGGCACGGACATCGAAGGAGATGCGGTCCACGGCCAGTATCTCTTCGCCTTCGGAGCAGAAGGCGACGGAGA
This sequence comes from uncultured Parvibaculum sp., assembly GCA_964434415.1. Taxonomy (GTDB): domain Bacteria; phylum Pseudomonadota; class Alphaproteobacteria; order Parvibaculales; family Parvibaculaceae; genus Parvibaculum. The sequence goes on along the minus strand of CAYSVF010000059.1, from coordinate 3,126 downwards.
GGTTTTTCACATCGACAAGCGGGGCGCTCATTGCATCACCTTGCGCGGGTCGAAGGCATCGCGCACCGCCTCGCCGATAAAGATCAGAAGGCTCAGCATGACGGCGATGGAGAAGAAGCCGGTCAGCCCCAGCCAGGGTGCCTGGATATTCGCCTTGCCCTGTGCCAGCAACTCGCCCAGCGATGGCGAGCCTGGCGGCAGGCCGAAGCCCAGAAAATCCAGGGAGGTCAGTGTGGTGATGGACGAATTCAGAATGAAGGGCATGAAGGTCAGCGTCGCCACCATCGCATTGGGCAGCAAATGCTTGAACATGATTTTCGCATTGGTGAGCCCCAGCGCCCGCGCTGCGTTCACATATTCGAAATTCCTCCCGCGCAGGAATTCCGCTCGCACCACCCCGACAAGCGCCACCCATGAAAAGAGCAGCAATATGCCGAGCAGGATCCAGAAATTCGGTTCGATGATCGCTGCGATAATGATGAGCAGATAGAGCTGCGGCACGCTGGTCCAGATTTCGATGAAGCGCTGGAACAGCAGATCCGTCCAGCCGCCGAAATAGCCCTGCACGGCGCCCGCTGCCACGCCGATGATCGACGACAGGATGGTAAGCGTCAGTCCGAACAGTACGGAAATACGGAAGCCATAGATGAGCCGCGCCAGCACATCGCGCCCCTGATCGTCCGTACCAAGCCAGTTCTCCGCCGAGGGTGGCGCGGGCGCAGGCACGGGCAGGTTCAGATTGATCGTGCGATAGTCATATTCGATAAGCGGCCAGATGATGAGCCCGTGTCCCTCCTTCTCGATGAGGTCCTTCACCACGGGGTCGCGATAATCCGCCTCTGTCTGGAAGAAGCCGCCGAAATCTGTTTCAGGATAGGAAACGAAGACCGGGAAATAGGGCTCGCCCTGATAGAGCACGAAGAGCGGCTTGTCGTTGGCGATGAATTCGGCGAACAGCGTGACGACGAAGAGGATGAGGAATATCCACAAGCTCCAATAGCCGCGCTTGTTCGCCTTGAAGTTGCGCCAGCGCCTCTTGTTGACGGGGCTTATCCGGATTTCAGGCAGGGTAACGCCGGGCAGCGAGAGAGCCATGGATCAGACCTCCCTCGTTTCGAAGTCGATACGCGGATCGACCCATGTATAGGTGAGGTCCGAAATCAGCGTGATGACGAGGCTGATGAGCCCGAATATGTAGACCGTCGCAAACACCACGGGGTAGTCGCGATTGACGATGGACTCGAAGGAAAGAAGCCCCAGCCCGTCCAGCGAGAAAATCGTTTCGATAAGAAGCGAGCCGGTGAAGAAGGCCCCGATAAACGCGCCCGGAAAGCCTGCGATCACGATCAGCATGGCGTTGCGGAAGACATGACCGTAGATCACCTGCCGTTCGGAAAGACCCTTGGCGCGCGCCGTCATGACATATTGCTTCTTGATCTCGTCGAGGAAGGAATTCTTGGTGAGAAGCGTCGTCGTCGCGAAGGCCCCGATGGTAAGTGCGGTCACCGGCAGGACGATGTGCCAGAGATAGTCGAAGATTTTGGCGAAGAGGCCGAGATCGCTCCAATTGTCGGACACGAGCCCGCGCAAGGGGAAGATATTGAAGAAACTCCCCCCTGCGAACAGCACGATCAGGAACACCGCAAAGAGAAAGCCGGGGATCGCATAGCCGATGATGATGACGGCGCTGGTCCATACATCGAAACGGCTGCCGTCCTGTACCGCCTTGCGGATGCCCAGCGGAATGGAAACGAGATAGGTGATGAGGGTCGTCCAGAGCCCCAGCGAAATCGAAACCGGCAGCTTCTCCTTGACGAGTTCCAGCACGCTGACATCGCGGAAATAGCTCGTGCCGAAATGAAAGCGCGAATAGTCCCAGATCATCTTGCCGAAGCGCTCATACCAGGGCTTGTCGAAGCCGAACTGCTTTTCAAGCTGTTTGATGAATTCCGGGTCGAGCCCCTGCGCACCGCGATATTTGCCGCCCATCGAGGCATCGCCGCCCGACAGATTGGCCGATTGGGAGAAATCGCCGCCTCCGCCGCCGATGCGCGCCGTGGCGGACACCGCCGTGCCCTGAATTTCTGCGATGATGCGCTCGATCGGTCCGCCCGGTGCAAATTGAACGACGACGAAACTGATGAACATGATTCCGAGAATGGTCGGGATCATCAGCAGCAACCGGCGGAGAATATAAGCGGCCATACGGTCTCTCTACTCGTTCGTGCCGGAAGCGTCGGCCTTGTCCCGGTCTATCCACCAGCTGCGCAGAACGCCCCGTTCATAAGCCGGCTTCTTCGCGGGGCGATCATACAAATCCCAGAAGGCGAGGTTGTGGGATGCCTTGTACCACTGCGGAATCCAATAATGCCCGGCGCGGAGCACGCGGTCGAGGGCCCGCGCCGTGTTCACCTGCTCTTCCGGCGTAGCCGCAGCGATGATCTTTTCGATCAACGCATCGATTGCCGGATCGGCAATCCCCGGCAGGTTGCGTCCGCCGGGTATGTCGGCGAAGGCAGAGGACCAATAGCTTCTGATTTCGATCCCCGGCGTCAGGCTCATCGAGTAGCGCTGCACGATGAGGTCGAAATCATAATTCTTCATGCGGTCCTGGTATTGCGCGGAGTCGACCAGCCGGAAGCGGGCATCGACGCCCAGAATGCGCAAATTCTTGATGACGCCGGCGCAGATGCGCTCCCACATCGGATCATCCTGCAGGAATTCGACCGTCAGCACCTCGCCATCGGCATTGACGCGCTTGCCGTTCTCGATGGTCCATCCCGCCTCGACGAAAAGCTGTGCCGCCTTGCGCAGCATCGCGCGGTCCTGACCCGATCCGTCGGAGACGGGTGGCGAGACCGGCTCGCCGAACACGTTGGGCGGCAGCTCGTCTTTCCATGGCGTCAGCAGCGCGCGCTCGGCATCGGAAGGCAGCCCTTGCGCCTTCATGGGCGAGTTTTCGAAATAGCTCACCGTGCGCCGATAGAGGCCATAGAAGAGGTTCTTGTTGGCCCATTTGAAATCGAAGGCCAGCCCGAGCGCCTGCCGCACGCGCGGGTCGGCGAACTTCGGTCGCCGCGTATTGATGAACCAGCCTTGTGCGCCCGACGGTGTGCCGTCCGGTAA
>CAYSVF010000058.1:0-10690 GCA_964434415.1 uncultured Parvibaculum sp. | reverse complement strand
GTTGCCGGGGTCAGCCTTTGGGCTTTGCCTCTAACACGAAATCTTCGCCTTCCATGCGCGCCTCGATGTCGAGGCCGAGCGACCGGGCCACCGCGCCTGTGAAATAGGGCTGCGCGGCCCGGGCATCGAGAAAAGCCTCTGTGTCGGGACCGTGCAGGAAACGCGAGGTCTCGTCGGGAATACGGGCCGCCTGCCCGATCGACCGCACCAGAATGGTCGGCGCGGAAATTTCACCTTCGATTTTCACGATGACCTCGCCCCCGCGCGGCACCGCGGCCATGCCGATCAGCACCATGTTGAGCAACAGCTTCACATAGTCCTTGCCCATATTGGCGGCGGGCGCTTCCCAAACGATCTTGACGCGGTCCCCGGCCGTCATTGCCTCGATCACGGCGCGCGCATCGGCCAGATCGATCTCCGCACCGGCGGAGCCCGCGGCGCCGAAAGCCAGACGCGCGAATTGCAGCTTGGCGGAGGCCTGAGCAGCGCTGTCGGTGATGAGCTTGATCGCGTGCGCACGCATCTCCTCATCATCGTCCTCGGCCAGAACTTCGAGCCCGTTGACGATCGCCCCGACCGGGCTGATGACGTCATGGCAAACCCGGCTGCACATCAGCGCCGCCAGTTCCAGCGCCGGCACTTCGGTCATTTCACTCATTTTGCCCCGCGAGAAGTGTGGAATCCCCGTTTAACCCCGAGCCGTTCTTCAAGGCGCATTCGCCGGAATGAAAACGGCCTCGTCTCATCGATGTCGAGCCGGATCGGCTCCAAGCCTTTGAAACCTGATAGCATCGCAACGCGGACAAAACCAGCCCGACACCCTTTCGTTTCACGGACCTATCATGGCTTGACCCTGCTCCGGTCCGGTGCTGTTCTCCCGCATCTTCGAACCGCCAGCCGGAGGATCCCGCTTCGTGACAGCGTCCAGCCCTGCCCCTGCAACCGACCGAGGAACGCTCGCTCGGGAATTGCGCCGCATCGCCTTGATAGCGGGCGCTGCCATCATGCGCCACTACGCGACCGACTTCGAGGTGAAGCAAAAGGACGACAACAGTCCGGTCACAGCCGCCGATCAGGAGGCGGAGGATATTATCCTGCGCGAGCTGGCAAAGATAACGCCCGACATTCCGGTCGTGTCGGAAGAGAAGGCCGCTGCCGGCTACATCCCGGAATTTTCCCACCGCTTCTTCCTGGTGGACCCGCTCGACGGCACCAAGGAATTCGTGAACAAGAACGGCGAATTCACGGTCAATATCGCGCTCATCGAGGATCGCGTACCTGTCGCGGGCGTCGTCTATGCACCTGCCAAAAACAGGCTCTTCCTCGGCTACGGCCCCGGCCACGCTTATGAGCAGGACCTTGCACCGCATGCGGAGGGACTGATCGAGGGCGCAGCCGACCCCAGGCGCATTTCCGTGCGGCGCCCGTCCGAAGAAGGCATGGTCGTCGTCGCAAGCCGCACCCATCGCGATCAGAAGACCGACGAATATCTGAATCTTTACAAGGTGAAGGAATTTCTGGCCGCAGGTTCGTCGTTGAAATTCTGCCTGGTCGCAGCGGGGGAAGCCGATATCTATCCCCGCCACGGCCGGACCATGGAATGGGACACGGCAGCAGGCCATGCGGTCCTGGCTGCCGCGGGCGGCTCCGTCACCCAGCTCGACGGTACGCCCCTGCTTTACGGCAAGACCGAACGCGGCCTCGACAATCCCTTTTTCGTCGCCAGAGGCGCCCAGGCCTGACCGTTCCGGCATGCCAACGAAAGAAGGGCCCGCTTCGTTTCAGAAGCGGGCCCTTTTCGTCCAAGGCGGTGCTGTCGAGGCTGCCCCAAGATCGACTGAAGAATTGCGGCCGGCGCGAGCCCGGAACTGGCCCCCCGACCGCCGGAGGCTCGCGCCGGCCCCGCCAGGCCAGTACGCAATACATAAGGGGCCGCGGCGGGAAACCGTTACCCTCAGTAGAGCAACGCTCGTGCCAATGGCCTTTTGTTCCATTGTGAAACAATGCGTGAAGGCCGCCTGTCGCTGCTGAAATTCCGTAATTGCCTTGAAAAAGACCAGTTTTCTTCACCTCGCGACCATCTGGCCCGGCTACCCACTATCCTCGACATGGCTTGCAGAAAGCCGACGCTCCAGCGCACCGGCTTTGTAAAACCTGCGTTAAAGTGCCTTAAAGAGACAGTGATTCCCGATGGGAACCGGCCCTCCGGTTCGACGGACGTCTTTAGCAAATGGGAGAAATCCGAATGGCCACCACGACACGTTCCCCTGAGACCTCACGCAAGGCTCGCACCTTGCTGAAGGGCGTCTGCATGGCGGGACTGGTTGCAACCGCCTCTGCAACGGCTTCTCTGCCGGCTATGGCCGGACCGAACGACGCCACCCAGGCGCCCAAGGTCGAGAGCAAGTCGGAAAAGACCTATACCGAGCAGGAAGTCGTCGCCGCAGCCGGCGATTTCTTCGGCGGCGTGTCGGAAGGCCTGGCCAAGGCCGTGCACCGGGTCTTCGCGCAATACGGCCAGCCCAACGCCTTTATCAAGGGCGAGGAAGCCAGCGGCGCCTTCGTCATCGGCCTGCGTTACGGCCAGGGCGATCTCGTCATGAAGCAGGGCGGCCGGTCCAAGGTCTACTGGCAGGGACCCAGTGCAGGCTGGGATTTCGGCGGTGACGCGGTGAAGGTCTTTACCCTCGTTTACGACCTGCCCAATACCGACGCGATCTACCAGCGCTTCCCGGGCGTCGAAGGCAGCGCCTATCTTGTGGGTGGTGTTGGTGTGAACTACCAGCAGCGCGGCGACATCGTGCTGGCGCCCATGCGCTCGGGCATCGGAATCCGGCTGGGCGCCTCGGTGGGCTATCTGAACTACAGCCGCGAGCGCGAATGGCTGCCCTTCTGACACACCCGCGGTGAAACTGTCCCGATCGGGGACAAGTCGACTGGAATGGACCCCTCTTTTCTGGCAATTTGGCGCCGATTGTCGTCCGCCTGCCAGTAAGAGGTGTCCATGATCGAAAGCCTGATGCTGTTCGCGCTTGGCTTTCTGATAGCAACTCTGTTCGCCATCATTGCAAGTCAGTTCATCTGGCGGCGTGCCGTCACCGTCACCACGCGCAATCTGGCGGGAACCGATCCGGCAGGAGAGAAGCATGATGCCCTGCGCGACATGCTGAACGACCGGAACGCCCGCCTGACCGAGCTGAGTAGCCGCCTGGAAGAGCTGGAAGCCAAAGAGCCGCCCTTCCCCGGCACCGATAAGGCGGAGGAAGAGCTGGGCCAGTCCAAAACGGAGGCCGCCGAAAAGGAAGCCGAAACAGGTCTGGAGATGGAGCGCCTGTGCGCACGCCTGACCGAGCTGGAGGCCGAGCTTGCCCGCTCGCAGGCCGAACGGCAGGCGCAGGACGACCACCTTGCCGCCATGAACCGGCGCATCGCGGATTTCGAGGCCGCCCTGTCACAGGACACCCACCGCAAGGAACAGTCCCAAGCCAGCCTACGGCATATCGGCGAGAGAGCTGCCCGCCTCGCCTACGATCTCAACAACCTCGTCGAGGAAATCGCTCCGCGAGAAAAACCCGGTAAAGCGATCGAGGACACGTCCGAGGAAAAAACCAGCAAAAAGCCCGGCGACGGACAACTGAGCGCCCCGCATGATGAAGGGATCGCCGACACGCTGGAAGAACTGACCGACAGAGTGCAGGCCGCCTATGGCGCACCGTCGGAGACGCCCTCCGCCACGGGCCTTGCCGCCACCGCGGAAGACCCCGTGGACGATAGCGGCGAGAGCTCCGAAGACGAGCCACAGGCGCTCGAGAAGTTGGCCGGAAAACCGGGGGCTTCTCCGCTGGATGAGCGTATCCGCGCCCTCGAGGCAGGCCTGCCCCACTGACCCCTCTTAAGAATCATTGCACCGAACGCAGGCTCCTGCTCTCCTCATACGGATGAACTCCATCGGAGGAGAGGACCATGGTTTTCGCCTATCCATTGACCGGACTGGTCACTATTTTTGTACTTCTCGTTTATTTCTGGATGGCCCTGCAGGTCGGTAAGGCCCGTCAGCGTTTCGAAGTCCCTGCGCCGCGCATGGATGGCCCTGAAGAGTTCCTCCGCGTGCTGCGCGTCCAGGGGAACACCACGGAAGGACTCGCGCTCTTCCTGCCCGCACTCTGGCTCTTCGCACTGACGATCGGCGATCAATGGGCCGCCCTGGTGGGCGTCTTCTATCCGCTCGGACGCATCGTCTATGCGCGCGGCTACTACAGCGAAGCGCTGAAGCGTTCCACCGGCTTCACCATCGGCATCCTCTCGACAGTGATCCTGCTCATCGGCGCATTGATCGGCCTTGTAATGACGCTTGCCGGTATCGCCATCTAGCGCTTCGACACCCCAGGACGACCCGATATCGACAAAGGCGCGCCGCGAAAAGCCGTGGTGCGCCTTTTGCCGTTCAGACCGGTTCACACGGATATGTGCCCGGACGCGTTACGCCTCGTTAACCTTGCGTAGAGCTTCCTTATCTACTCTCACCCCGGAATCGGAAGGCCGACAGGTCCTTGCGGGCTCGTCCCCAGCGACCGGCGCCACCACAATGTCCGCGGATGCCTCTATGCCAAGTTTGACACGCCTCATCTACACTACCGCATGTGTCACGGGCCTCATGACAGGCTATGCATGGGCCGGGGCCTGGCCGCAGGAAGCCGGAAAAACGCAGACCATCACAACCGTCACCGTGAGCCGCGCCACCGACGAGTTCGATGACAATGGCAGCAGCCGCAGCACCTCACGCTTCCGCAAAGAGAGCGTCGAGCTCTATGGCGAATTCGGTATCGACGACGAAACGACGCTGATCACGAAAATCGAGGTCTCCAATCTCCATCCCGAGCCCCCGGCTCAGAGTGCAACCGGCTTTGGCAATATGGAGATCGGCGTTCGGCGCGTAATCTGGAACGACGACAATCAGATATTCTCCCTGCAGGCTTCGGCCCTGCTGCCGGGCCGCTCGCTTTTGACGTCGGAAGGCACGGATGCGGAGCTTCGGGCTCTCTATGGCTATACCTTCCCGCTCTTCGGCTACCCCTCCTATATCGATGCCGAACTGGCCTATCGGCTGAGGACGAACGGCTATAAGGACGAAATCCGCCCGGACCTGACATTGGGCGTCCGTACCAGCAGGAACTGGCTTCTTCTCCTCCAGTCACTCAATGTTTTTTCCTCGGGGGACGGCTCCAACCTCGCCTATCAGGGGCGACAGCATAAGCTGCAGCTTTCCGCCGTCCGGCGGCTGACGGATTCCGTATCCTTTCAGTTCGGTGGATTTGCGACGGTCGCGGGCAGTCGCACCCCCGCCGAACGCGCCGTGATCGCAGCAATCTGGGTCAATTTCTGACCGCGTCTCTCCTCAATATTGAGGAGCGAGACGGAGAAGCCCGGCCCCACCCGACCGCTCGACTTCATGCTGCGGGGCGGGTGCGGCAAGCCCCTTCGCACCGCCCATCAAGGGCGCACCCCAGCCCAGCGCCGCGCAAAGCCCCAAAGCGATGATGGCGCCTTTGCGGCCTGTCGCCTGAAGTTCGGTCGATGCAATCCAGGATGCCGACGTGGCGACCAGCACCGCGGCGGGCATCCGATAATCCACGCCCCAGCCGAACAGCGCATTGGCCCCGGCGAGCATGGCGGGCAGCGCAAGCGCAATGAAAGCGCCGCCCATGTGCCGCCGTCCCTGCCCGACGAGCAACGTATATCCAAGCATGAAGACGACCAGCGGCGTCAGATAGAGCATGGGATAAAGCTGCGCCACGACCATCTCTCCAGGCGCTGAGGCCAATGAGGAAACCGGGTCGAGGAAGAGGCGCAGGAATTCCAGCGGACTCGCCTCAAGGCTCGAAACCAGACAATAAAGGCTGAACAGAACCAGAAAGGTCGGCAGGATCGAGACGAGGAAAAGCGCCGTGAACGCGCGTATGTCGCGCCGCGCCGCGCGATCTCTCAACGGCACCAGAAAAGCAAGTACCGGAATGAAAACCGCCACCTCCGGCCGAACCAGAGCCAACAACGGCAGAAACAGTCCGAACGTCATCTGGCTCTGCACATCCCCGTTCACATCGAGCCTGTTGGCGGCATAAACGAGCATGCCGAAGGCGAGCGCAAAGGGGATAGATTCATTCGCATTGACCGTCAGGTAGAGGACAAGCGGCTGCACGGCCACAAGCGCCAGCAGCAAAACGGCCTCCCACACCCTCCAGCGATCGCTCTGCATAGCCTTGAAAAGCAATCCCAGAGAAAAGGCGGCGCCAAGCGACGACACCATGACCAGCGAGGCATTCAAATTCCAGATACCCGGCAAGGCATTCAGAACCGCGACGACGAAGAGGGATATCCAGGCGTGAGGAGCAACCTCCATCTCGCCGGGACGATCGCTCCAGAACCCCTGAAGAGAGGGCAGCAGATGATGCAAGGCAGGCAGTTGCGCCGCCATCAGAACGAAGAAAGCCAGTGCCGGCACGATGACGACGAAGGCCGTTGTCGCACTGCGCGGTGCCGGAAGCGTCACGTTATTTGCCATTCGCCGCCCCTCCCAATTGCGCAAGCGCATGCTTGGTCTGGAGGCTCGTGCCGTGCTCCGTCTTCTCCCAGTAATGCGGCATCGTAATGAGCTGCCACAGCGCCTTGTAGGCGGCGACCGAATGCAGCACCCAATAGAAGGGCTGAAGAATGCCCTGAAGCACCAGGTCGTAATAGCGCCGCTTCAGGGCGGCGATGATGCCGAAATAGACAAGGAAGAGATTGCCGACGATCAGATTGAACGCCGCAATGAAGGCGACCGGTTCCGGCAGAAGGTCGCCCAGTTGAATCCAGTTCGTCGTCAGGCTGACAATCGTCACCAGCCAGAAAAACGGGTTGATGAGCATGACGAGCGGCGGCCCGCCCACGAAGAGCTGGAAACTCAAAAAACCCTTGGGCCCGATGGACTGCCACAGATGATAGGGATGACGCATATGCACCAGCCAGGTCTGCATATAGCCCTTCACCCATCGCGACCGCTGCTTGATCCAGCTCGGCAGAACGCCATTGGCTTCTTCATAGGTCGTCGAGTTGATGACGCCGACCGTATAGCCTTCCTGCGCGAAGCGGACGCCGAGATCGGCATCCTCCGTCACATTGTAGGGATCCCAGGCGCCGACCTGCCGCAACACTGAGACACGAAAATGATTGGAGGTGCCGCCCAGCGGAATGGGGACCTTCAGCCAGTCGAGCCCGGGCAGGAGAAAATCGAACCATTGCGAATATTCCAGCGTGAACATCCGCGTCAGCCAATTGTCCTGACGGTTGAAATAATTCAGCCGCGCCTGCAGGCAGGCCACGCTGCTCTCCGACCGCCTGAAGGCGATAACCGCCTTTTTCAGCTGGTCGGGCTCCGGCATATCCTCCGCATCATAGATGGTCGCGAACTCGCCTCGCGCGAAAGTGAGCGCATAATTGCAGGCCTTGGGCTTCGTTTTCGGCTCGGAATGAGGTACACGGACGATTTCGAAACTGGCCGGCATACCGAGTTCCTTGGCAGCGGCAATCGTCTCCTCGTCATCCTCCTCGAGGATAAATTTCACATCGAGCTTGGAAGCGGGATAGTCGAGCCCTTTCAGCGAATTGACCAGCAGCGGCAACACGCTCGCCTCGCGATACATCGGTACCAGCACCGTATAGACGGGCAGATCCTGATCGCGGATTGCGCCGACATCGCCATCCGAAATCTGCACGTCCACATTCCGGTTTGCTCCCACCCAGGTGAGCAGAAACTTGAAAAGGAATGTCACGAGGTAAAAGACGGTGAGCACCGCCATTGTCCCCACGAAGACATCGCCGGGCCGGACCACACAAAGCGCCAGATAAAGAATGCCCAGCGCGATCAAACCGTTGCGCTGTGGAGCGGTCATCGTGATCTTCGCGGAATGCTCCGGCATCCGGGAATAAAGCGCATCGAGCGCCTGCGCGCTGTCTTCCTCCCGGAAAAGCCGCTGGGTCTGCCAGAAAATGTCATAGGGCGACGTAATGACGAATGCATAGCCCTTGCGCCCGAAGCGGCTACGCGCCCATTCATGCTGCCGGGGCGTAACCGCAGTCGTCGCGAGAATGACGCGGCCGCTTTCGCGCTGCCAGGGGATGAGCCCCACGGAAGCGTAGTCGTTCCGGTCTCCGTAGAAACACAGGCTGGGATCGACCGGATGCACCTGGAGGTTGACGAACGGAACCCGCAGCACATCCGCCAGCGTGCGGAAATAGTCGATCGGCCGGACGATCCCCTTCCCCAACAGCACATGACCGAGATGGGACCCCCATCGGCCCTGCTCTTCCATCGCTGCCGCGAGCGTATCCGGCGTCAGCAGCCCCTTGCCCAGCAGGCGCTGGCCGACCTTGATGTGCAAGGCAGACTGATCGCCCTTCGGCATCAGGGAAAGACCGGCGGATATGGGAGCGGATTGGGGAAAAGCTCTATTCATTTCCAGCCCTTGAAGGCGGCACGGAACGGTGGCGCGCGGATAAGGGCGAATTAAGCAGGAACAGAGTTAAGAAAGCGGATACGGGGGCCACGAAACCGGCCCCGAATTGGCACTTCAAAAGCAAAAACCCGCCGGAATTCGGCGGGTTTTACGTGCATCGGACTGGCATCCCCTAGGGGCGTACCTGAATATTTTAAAATCAAATACTTACGGGGAAGTGGGACACCCTTTTCTTCCACGGGTTTCCACCGTTTTCCACCCAATGTGCCCCACTCAATTCATTGGCTATACAGCTGTATGCTCACAAGAAAGGGGCGTACCCAAGTTGGGAACGCCCCTGGAAATTGCGTCAATGCACCTCTCGGCTCGGATGCCTGCTATGCGGTTTTGGCAAATTTTGCCACAGCCGCTTCAAACTCGTGCTTGTTTTTTTCTACTACCGCGCGGAGATCTTCCTTCGCCACAGTACGCGGTTCCCGACTAACCTTGTCCCCACTCCTAAGTACGGAGTTAAGAAGCGTGACACCGTCCTCGTCAGCCTCAACTTCTGGCTTATGCCTCATGTCGGTCTCCTCATATCCCATTGTAATGCCGGGCAAAAAAACGCCCGTTCAGCTCTGATGGGAAGTAGTGCTTACGTTGCGTCCAAACGAAACCTTCAGACCTAGATATTATGGCCACATCGACTTCACCACCGACGGTTTCTTGTACCCTTGTAACCTTTCTCTTCAAAGACGTAATTTCTATTAACGAAGATGCCAATGTAGCCAATTCCTGCTTAGGCATGGATCTGATCATGTCTCGGATTGGGTCCGCAGCGACCCTCTTGATATAGTCCTCTGACTTGGATGCCACGTCTCTCCCAAATTTGTCGAGCCGCGGCGATAAGCGTTCAAGAAGCATCTTCTCTTGATTCTCATCCTTCAGCAGAGCCGAAACCACCATCGCCACTGCTTCATGGATCGCATCGACAGAAATCTGCTGTAGATAATCGTGGATTTCTGGATCGATACCATTCACGAAACTCTTCACCATATCGTCCTGAGCAAAACCGAGGATTTCTGCCTCGACACTGTCCCTCCCAACATCGAGATATGGCTTCCTTACAGCTTTGAGTTTTCCAGCTACGATCCCGTCCATTTCAAACTGATCAAGACTAGGACACAGCTCATCAGCACCAAATCCAGTGATAACAACGCCGGTTCTAATCGACGAAAGAACACTCTTCGCCAAGAAGTACCCAGAAAAATCTCGAATTTTCTTCTTCGTTGTTTCCGTTGGAAAGTTGGAGGAAAAACATTCATCTATAAGAAAATCTGTAATGTGCCTGTATTTATCAACAGGGACTTTCTTCGTAAACCCATCGGAGAAATCAAACGATTTTAATTCAGAAATCTTTTCGTCTAAATATGACTGAATAATACTGTTTACTTTACTCTTTCTGTATTTCTTCGTTTCATATATATCCTGCATTATAAGCTTATCTATGTCTCTGTTTGAACGAGAGAACAAGTCGTATAGTATTGCACCGACATTCTGAATTTCATTCTCATTACTTATTGGAACCTCACTTTCGAGGTACTTAGAAAAATCGTTCTGATAGTCATATATTTTAGAGAACTTCTTAGGCCCTAGGCTTTTTCTGTATTCTTTTATAATCGTCTCAAGAGGAAGCCCCATAAAATCGAGCCTTCCATAAATCATAATACCAACGGGATTGCTTGAACTTAACTCAAATATCTTATTTACAGTATTGTATATTTTAGTATTAGGAGATTGGCCGATAGTCACGGCACTATCTGCCGCAAGTGCAACAGCAGATTTGTTGAGTATCGCCACTTCTGCAGTCATACCCCCCCCTTATCCATCAACATAGCTCAACTGCTATGTTGATCATCTTCACTAGATTCTTAAACCACCGCAACTCACCCAGCATTCTCCGTCTGGTGGTACCAATCGGGGGACACCACGACGACAGCCAATGCGCGCGAAATTGCCCCTTGAATTTGGGGTAGCCGCAGTTGATTACGAGAAAACAGCCGTGTCACGAAGACCAAGTGGCCCCCATCGCTGCGTGGGACACATGCGAGCCTACAAAACTACAACAATATCAAGGAGTTAAAGGCACCAAAGTGCCCCACCGGGACAAAATTATTGTTCAAAAACAATAACTTACAAGATATGGCATCCCCTAGGGG
>CAYSVF010000057.1:6927-10948 GCA_964434415.1 uncultured Parvibaculum sp. | reverse complement strand
GAGGTGCGCGCGGTCGATGTGAATTTCAGCAATTGGGACTGCACGCTGGAACCGCTCGACAAGGCCGTGGAGAAAAAGCTGCCCGGCAATCGCTGCGCGGTACGGCTGGGCCTTCGCCAGGTGAAGGGGTTCCATGCGGGCGACGGCGATACCGTCGAGGCGCGGCGGGGCAAGGGGTTCGATAGCGTCCGGCATATGTGGCTCGCAACGGGGCTGGCGCCGCGCGTGGTGGAACGGCTGGCGGATGCGGATGCTTTCCGCTCCCTCGGGCTCGACAGGCGCGCCGCGCTCTGGGCCGTGCGGGGGCTCGGCGGGTATGGGGGCGGACATAAGAGCGGATATGGCGGCGGACGGAACGGCAAGATGCCGGCGGCGCTGCCGCTTTTCGCTGCGATGGAGGAGGGCGGGTTCCAGACGGAAGAGGAAACGGCGTTACCGCCCATGCCGCTGGGCGAACATGTCGCGCTCGACTATTCGATGCTGCGCCTGTCGCTGAAGGCGCATCCGGTGTCCTTCCTGCGTTCGCGCCTTGCTGCGCGGGGCGTGGCGGCGAACGAACGGCTTCGGCATATCGACGACCGGAAGCGCGTGAGCGTGGCGGGGATCGTGCTGGCGCGCCAGCGGCCCGGCACGGCGAGCGGCGTGATCTTTGCGACGCTGGAGGATGAAACGGGGATTGCCAATCTCGTGATCTGGCCCCGGGTGTTCGAGACCTATCGCCGGATCGTGCTGACCTCGCGGCTGATGATGGTGCGCGGCCGCGTGCAGAAGGAAGGGCGCGTCATCCATGTGGTGGCCGACGAACTGACCGACCTGACGGATGAGCTGGGGCTGCTCTACGGCATGGACGAGAGTTCCATCAGGGGGCGAACGGCGCGTTTGCTTCCCAATAGCCGCGATTTTCACTGAAGGCGGCTATCTTATCCTGCCGTTGTATTTGCCGAAGGCGAGTTCGTTGCTGTTTTTCGGGCGCCATATCCTCTCGGCGATCACGCCGGAAAGCTCGGTGAAGAGAAAAAGGCCGATAGCGGGCGTGGCACCCTGATAGAGCGCGAACAGGATCAGAACCGACACGGCCAAACGTCCCAGCGCATCGATCCGCACGTTGAACTCGCTCGGATCGTGGAGCCGGGCAAGCGCCCAGACGACGCCCAGAGCGCCGGTGACATGGAGAAAAAGCATGGTGATGGGGTTCATCAGCGGAAAGCCGGAATACCATCCCATCGCATAATCCAGCCGATAGAGGAGCGTGATGACCCATTCTCCGGCAAAGGGGATGGCAAGAGGCAGGGTGATTGCGAGATCGAGCCAGGCAAAAGCCCGCGTCAGCCGCCGCCGACGGGGCGGTTCCTTGATTTTTTCCATGTCCCTATTGCGGCCTCCAATGCGACGATAGGTCAACCCCGGGGACGTCATTTTGCGGCTGTTTCTGATATAAGGGGCAGCGCGGGTATGGCGTCATGAGAGCGGGTTGCGAATGTCCAGAAAATTCCTCTGGGTCGGTGGGCTGATATTGTTGGGCGTCCTTGCGGGCGGCCTTTTCGGGATTTTCAGCCCGGCAAGTGTACAGACGGTAAAGCCGCATCGCGGCGAGGCGGTGGAAGCGGTCTATGCGACGGGGACGGTCGAATCCGTTCGTTATGCCTATGTCGGGTCCAAGGTCGTGGGACGTGTGACCGATGTGCCGGTGCGCGAGGGAGAAAAGGTGAGCGAGGGGCAGGTGCTCGCCGTTCTCGACGCCCGTGAGGCCATTTCGCAGCTTCAGGAGGCGCAGGCGAAGCTCGATCTTGCCCGCTCCGATCTTTCGCGCGCCAGGCGCCTCTTCAAGGGCGGCCATGTTTCCAAGGCGGCGCTCGACCAGGCGGTGAGCGCGTCGCAGGCCGCCGAAAGCGCCGTCGAGGGCGCCAAGGCAAGGCTCGACGAGCATTTCATTCTGGCGCCGCTCACGGGCGAGGTTCTGCGTTCCGTGCAGCAGATCAAGCCCGGCGACATGGTGGGCGCCAACCAGAATCTTTTCCTGATCGGCGATCCTTCTTCGCTGGAAATCAATGCCGAGGTCGATGAAGAAGACATTCCGCGCATCAAGCCCGGGCAGACCGCGCTTATTCGCGCGGATGCGTTTTCCGGCCAGGCGCTGAAGGGCGAGGTGAGCCGGATCACGCCGCATGGCGACCCGGTGGCGCGGACCTATCGCGTCTATATTTCGCTGCCGTCCGATACGCCGCTGCTTTCCGGCATGACGACGGAAATCAATATCGTCGTCGACGAGCGCAAGGATGCGCTGCTGGTGCCCGTTACGGCGATATCGGGCGCGGGCGTCTGGGTGTTCAAGGATGGCCGGGCGCATCTTGCCGATGTGACGCTGGGTACGGTGGGCGAGGATATGGCGGAGATCAAAAGCGGCCTCGACGACACAGCCGAGGTGATCGTGAACCCGCCCTCCGGCCTTGAAGAGGGGCAGCGCGTGCGGGCGGCCCCGGCCGAAAAGGACTAGGGGCCCCATGTTCTGGCGTGTCGCCTTTTCCATCGCGGCTGCGCAGCTGACCCATCGGCGCCGACAGACCGTCGTGTCGGTGCTGGGCGTGGCGCTGGGCGTGGGCTTCTTTATCGGCGTCTCCAGCATCATGTCGGGCTCGGAAAAGGATTTCGTGGATCGGCTGGTGAACAGCTCGCCGCATATCACCGTGAAGGACGAGTTCCGCCACCCCGCCAAGCAACCGGTCTTCATCCGGTTTCCCAAGGCGGCGGTGAAGCTGGAAAACGTCAAGCCGCGGGAATATCTGCGCGGCATCAAGAATTATGGCGAGAAGGTGGAAGAGCTGTCGCAGCGGCCCGGCTATATCGCGGAGGCCGCGCTGACGGGGCAGGCCATCGTGCGCTATGCGAACAAGGATGTGAGCGCCTCGCTGATCGGGATCGATCCGTCCAAGGAGAAACTGCTCACCAAGGTTGCCGAGGATATGAGGGAGGGGAGCCTGGAGCGCCTGCGCACCGCCTCCGACGGGATCGTGATCGGCTCGGGCATGTCCACGAAACTCAGCTTGAAGCTCGGCGATCTCGCCACGGTGGTGTCGCCGGCGGGGCTGGTGAAACGGATGAAGGTGGTGGGCATCTTCCACACCGGCAATCTGCTGCTCGACGAGGGGCAGATCTATATGCTGCTCAAGGATGCGCAGGTGCTGATCGACAAGCCCTTCATCGCCAATCAGCTTCGTATCAAGGTGCCGGACCCGAACCAGGCGGAGGCCATTGCCGCGGGGCTGGAAGCGCGCTGGGGCTATCGCTCGGAAAGCTGGCAGGAAGTGAACCGGGACATTCTGGGCCTCTTCATCATCCGTAATGCGATCATGTATTCCATCGTGTCGGCGATCATGATCGTGGCCTCTTTCGGCATCTTCAACATCATCTCGACGGTGGTGCTGGAGAAGCGCCGCGACATTGCCATTCTGATGTCGATGGGATTTCGCGAGGCCGACATCCAGTACATCTTCCTGATGCAGGGCTTTCTTGTCGGCGTGCTCGGCATGCTGATGGGCTGGGCCATCGGCTGGGGCCTGCTGGGTATTCTGGGACAGGTGAAGTTCAACGTGCCGGGCATGGCGGACCGGCAGGGCTTCGTTCTCGACTGGGGCATCTTTCAATGGGCGATCGGCGGCGCTTTCTCGCTGGTCGCGGCGATCGGCGCGGCCTGGATCCCGGCGCGCAAGGCGGCGCAGGTGCAGCCGGTGGACATCATCCGGGGGGCGGTGTGATGGGAGCGGCGCGGCTTCAGGAGGGCGTTCTCGTCGAGGCGCGCAAGGTGACGCGCATTCTCGATCTCGCCGTGCCGGTGCGGCTCGTTCACGACATCGATCTGAAAGTGGAGAGCGGCGAGTTCGTCACGATCACGGGGCCGTCCGGCTCGGGTAAATCCTCGCTGCTCTATCTGCTCGGGCTGCTGGACGTGCCGAGCGAAGGCGAGGTGCTGATCGGCGGACAGACGACGGCGGGGCTTTCGTCGAACGAGCTGGCGGCGCTGCGG
>CAYSVF010000057.1:0-6917 GCA_964434415.1 uncultured Parvibaculum sp. | reverse complement strand
TCGTCTTCCAGTTTCATTTTCTGCTGCCGGAATTCAGCGTGCTGCATAATGTGGCGCTGCCCATGCGGCGTCTGGGGCGGCTGAGCGAGAAGGAGCTGACGGAGCGCGGTCTGGCGCTGCTCGACCGGCTGGGGATCGCCGACCAGGCGGAGAAGATGCCGGACCAGCTTTCCGGCGGCCAGCGCCAGCGCGTGGCGATTGCGCGCGCGCTCGGCAACGACCCGCATATCATTCTGGCGGACGAGCCGACCGGCAATCTCGATACGAAGAACAGCGAGGTGGTGCGCGACATCTTCCGCAGACTGGCGGAGGAAGAGGGACGCACCATCATCGCGGTCACGCATGAGCCCGCCTTCGCGGAAGCGGCGATGCGCAATGTGCATCTGGTGGATGGCGAGATCGTGTCGGATACGAAACACGGCTAGCGCAGCAGGGCCGTCTTTGCGCCGCCCTCAGGCGTAGGCGACCCAGCCGCGCCAGGTGAAGGCCGCATAGAACTGGCTGACATCCGAGAAACCGGCGGTGCGGAAAATCGCCTCGTCGTCTTCCGGCGCGATGGCAGGCAGGCTGGCATCGACGGCGGCGCGGGCGTTTTCGGCCGTGGCGGGTTCGACGCCGGAAGCGATAGCGAAGGCCGCATAGCGCGACAGCCAGAGCGCCCGTTCGGCGGCGCTTTGCGGAAAGCTGGCGTGGACCGCCACGAAAGGGGCGCCGGGTGCGAGGCGGCGGTGGATTTCCGCCACGGTGCGCTCGCGTTCTTCGCGTTCCAGGAAATGCAGGGTCAGGAGGCATACCGCCGCATCGAAGGGACCTTCCGGCGCATCTTCGATGTAGCCCTCATGCAGCTCTGCACGATCGGCCAGCGGCCCGAGGGTGCGGGCGGCGAGTTTCAGCATTTCCGGGGCGGGGTCCACGCCGTCGAAGGTCCAGCCGGGTTGGGCTTCGGCGAGCGCTTTCAGTTCCATACCGCCGCCGGCGCCGAGCACCAGAATGCGCGCGTCCTGCGGGGCGCGTTCGGCCAGCAGGATCGCCGTCATGCGGTGCATATCCGCAAGGCCCGGCACGAAGCGCATGGGGCCGTCGGTATAGCGCGCCACGGCTTCGGGGTCCTCGAAGGATTTCAGGAACTGGTTCACGGTGCGGATTTCCTTTCAGGCACAGAGATGCGCGGGGCTGTGGATCGCTGCGTGTATGCGCGATTGCAGGGCGGCGAGGGATAGATCCGCGAAACGGGCAAGGAGCAGGGCTTCGGCGTCGCGAAATGCGCCGTCGAGCGTTTCGTTGACGGCCTGCTCGATGAGGCAGTCCGGGTTCTGCGTCCGGTGAGTGAGGGAAAGCAGGGGGCCGCCGCCGAGCGCGAGATAGACGTCGCGCAGCGTCAGCTCCGCCAGAGGGCGGGAGAGGGTCCAGCCGCCGTGATGTCCCTTCCTCGATTGCACGATGCCGTGCTCGCGAAGTCCTCCCATCAGGCGGCGGATCACGACGGGATTGGTGTTCATTGCCGAAGCGAGCAGCCCGGAGGTGACGGGCTCCTCCATATCCGCCATGTGCAGCAGGAGATGAAGGGCGAGGGACAATTGGCTGTTGGCTTTCATGTAACTTTTATAGTTACATGAAAGGGCGAACGTCAATAGGCTCCCGGAAACGCGATGCGCCGAGGGCTGGATTGCGTCGTCGGCTGACGCCTCCTCGCAATGACGTTTAGCGGTTTAGCGGGGTAGTTCCCGCACTCTTTTCGTTTAGCGCGAAAGTTCGCGCATGGCGCCGTCGAGGCCTTCCAGCGTCAGCGGGAACATGCGCTCGCCCATGATCTGTTTCACGATCTGGAGGGAGGGCGTGTATTCCCAGTGGCGCTCGGCGACGGGGTTCAGCCAGACGCAGTTTTCGTAGATCTGGTTGACGCGTTCGAGCCAGATGCCGCCGGGCTCTTCGTTCCAGTGTTCCACGGAGCCGCCCGCATAGGTGATCTCATAGGGGCTCATGGTGGCGTCGCCGACGAAGATGACCTTGTAGTCGGACGGATATTTGTGGAGCACGTCCCAGGTATCCATCTTCTCGGTATGGCGGCGGCGATTGTCCTTCCACACGCCTTCATAGAGGCAGTTGTGGAAGTAGAAATATTCCATGTTCTTGAATTCCGTCCGAGCGGCGGAAAACAGCTCCTCGCAGAGCTTGATATGGCTGTCCATGGAGCCGCCGATATCGAAGAAGATCAGCACGTTGATCTTGTTGCGGCGTTCCGGGACCATCTTGATGTCGAGATAGCCGTTCTGCGCGGTGGAGCGGATCGTATCGTCGAGATCGAGTTCGGTCGGCGCGCCGTCGCGGGCGAAGCGGCGCAGGCGCCTGAGCGCCACCTTGATGTTGCGCGTGCCGAGTTCGACCTGATCGTCGAGGTTCTTGTATTCGCGCTTGTCCCAGACCTTCACGGCCTTGCCGTGGCGGCCTTCCTTCTGGCCGATGCGGACGCCTTCGGGATTGTAGCCGTTCGCGCCGAAGGGGGAGGTGCCGCCCGTGCCGATCCACTTGTTGCCGCCTTCGTGGCGCTCGTCCTGTTCCTCAAGGCGCTTTTGCAGTTCCTCCATGATCTTTTCCCAGCCGCCCAGCGCCTCGATCTCGGCCTTTTCCTCTTCGGTGAGGAACTTCTCGGTCAGCGAGCGCAGCCATTCTTCCGGGATTTCAGCAAGGTCGGCCTCGCTCATCATGTCCAGTCCCTTGAAGACATGGGAGAAGACGCGGTCGAACTTGTCGAGATTGCGCTCGTCCTTCACCAGCGCGGAGCGGGAGAGGAAATAGAAATCCTCCACATTCTGTTCGATGACATGCGCATCCAGCGCTTCGAGCAGGGTGAGATATTCGCGCAGGCTCACCGGCACATTGTGGCTGCGGAGCTCCTGGAAGAAATTGACGAACATTCGGTGCGGGCCCTCCCGGGGCGGTATTCAGAAATATCGAAGTTGCGCTAATCTAACCCTCATACGCCCCGGTTTGAAGGGGCGAGACCGCAGGGATTGGGGGTGGCGGAAATGGGGCGTTTCCTGACCTTTTTGCCGATGCTGCTTGTTCTGGCCGCCGGGCCGGGGTTTTCGGCGGATGCGGGCGATCCGGCGGCGCAGGCCATCGAGGGCTGTCTGGCCTCCTATGACGCGGCCGCCATGCAGGAAAAGGCCGACGGGGCGCCGCTCAAAGGGGCGACTTCCTATTGCACGGATAAATTCTTCGAAAGCTGCGCCGAAGGGCGGGGCTGGACGCAAGCCGCCATGAATGAATGCCAGGGTGAGGCGGCGGGATACTGGATGGGGCAGGTCCGGCAGCGGATGGCGGCGGTGAAGGCGCTGGGCTCGCCCGAGATCGACACATGGCTCGAAGAATCGGCGGCGCGCTTTGCGGCCTATCGCAAGGTGCGTTGCGACCGGTTCGACATGGCGCAGGGCACCATGTATGCGGCGATCAAGGAAGGCTGCGAGACGGATATGGCGCGCGAACGGGCGGAGGACCTTGGCGATTTCCTCGGGTCAGAGCCGCTGATCGCCAAGCCGGAATGAAAAAAGCCGGAGCGGGGGGACCCGATCCGGCTTTCCAGTGTTTTTCGATGGATGCGACGCCTAGTTGCGTTCGCGCCGCGCGAGGAAGGCGAGGCGTTCGAAGAGGTGGACGTCCTGCTCGTTCTTCAACAGCGCGCCGTGGAGCGGCGGGATGAGCTTGGACGGGTCCTTCTCGCGCAGCGTCTCCGGCGAGATGTCCTCGGACAGGAGAAGCTTCAGCCAGTCCAGAAGTTCAGAGGTGGAGGGCTTTTTCTTCAGGCCCGGCACTTCGCGGATCTCGTAGAAGATCGACAGCGCTTCCTTGACGAGCTGGCCTTTCAGGCCCGGGAAATGGACGTCGATGATGGCCTGCATCGTCTCGTCGTCCGGGAACTTGATGTAATGGAAGAAGCAGCGGCGCAGGAAGGCGTCCGGCAGTTCCTTCTCATTATTGGAGGTGATGATGACGATGGGGCGCTGGGCGGCCTTGATGGTTTCGTTCGTCTCGTAGACGTAGAACTCCATCCGGTCGAGCTCCTGAAGCAGGTCGTTCGGGAATTCGATATCGGCCTTGTCGATCTCGTCGATCAGCAGGATCGGGCGCTTCTCGCGCTCGAAGGCTTCCCAGAGCTTGCCCTTGGCGATGTAGTTGCGGATGTCGTGCACGCGCTCGTCGCCGAGCTGGCTGTCGCGCAGGCGGGACACCGCGTCATACTCGTAAAGGCCCTGATGCGCCTTGGTGGTGGACTTGATGTGCCAGGTGATGAGCTCGGCATCCAGCGCCTTGGCGATTTCCTCGGCCAGCACCGTCTTGCCGGTGCCGGGCTCGCCCTTCACCAGCAGCGGGCGCTCCAGCGTGATCGCGGCATTGACCGCCACGCGAAGGTCTTCGGTGGCGACGTAATTCTTTGTTCCCTCGAACTTCATGCGACTAGTGATCTCCCTCGGCACAATAGGTTTGTTTCGCAATGTCTGGACGCGACGAAACTAGGGCGTCGGCCTGTCTCGTTCAAGGAAAAGCCATATATCGCCGCGATCGGGGCCCCGACACGGCAAATACTGCCGGGCGCCGGGCACGGAGTGCCGGGCAAAGCGGGTGTCAGGCGGTGCCGGGAAATCCACAAGTCATTGAAATTATTCAATTATAGGGCGTGGTCCTGTTCTTGCTCCGGAGGTGCCAAGCCAAGTCCTGCGGCACGAGGTCCGGGACATCAAGCATGGAGACAGGCCATGAGTTTCTACGGGACGATGACCACCGCCGTTACCGGCATCCGGGCGCAGTCCAGCGCGCTGGGCAATATTTCCGACAATATCGCCAATTCGCAGACGACGGGCTTCAAGCGTACCGAAACGAGCTTCGAAGACATCGTGACCGCTTCCACCAGCCGGAACCATCTGCCGGGCGCGGTGATGGCGAAGCCGAGCTACACCAATACGGTGCAGGGCTCGATCGACGCCTCCGCGACCAAGACCCATATGGCGATCAATGGCAGCGGCTATTTCATCGTGTCTTCGCCGGTGGCGACCGTGGACGGCAAGCCGGTTTATGACGAGGTCGACTATTACACGCGGCGCGGCGACTTCTCGCTCGACAAATACGGCTATCTGACGAACCAGTCGGGCTATTCGCTTCAGGGCCTGATGGTCGATCCGGACACCGGCAATCCCATCGGCGACACGCCGGGCCTGATCCGGATCAGCCGCGACTTCCTCAAGGCGCGGCCCACGGATGTGATTTCCTATGAGGCGAATCTGCCGTCCTATCCGAAGACCGCGGTGGCGGACCCGGATATCGCCAACAGCGAATTGCTGACGCCGGGCGATCTGGGCACGGCGGATCTTTCGGTCGTGCCGGCCAACCAGGAAACGGCCTTCCTCGACCGCAGCCTGTCGGGCGGGGCGGTGACGGCCTATGACACGCTCGGCCAGCCGATCAGCGTGCAGCTTCGCTGGGCGAAGGTGGATAATGAGGCGGGCGGCGGCGACCAGTGGCAGCTCTTCTACAAGAGCGACGACAGTGCGACCGGCGCTGCGGCCAAATGGACCAATGTCGGCCAGGACTACAATTTCACCGACGGCCAGCTGAGCCCGCCTGTCAATTCCGTCACCGTTACGGGCATGGCGGTCAATGGCGTCAGCCTGGGCGATGTCACGATCGATCACGGCGCTTCCAGCATCACGCAGTGGGACGAGGGCAACGGCACGGTGTCGGTCAACAATCTCGACCAGACCGGCTATCCGTCCGGTTCGCTGGTGGGGATCGCGGTGGGCGACAATGGCCGTATCACGGGCACCTATTCCAACGGCAAGACGGTGGATCTGGCCGAGGTGTCGCTGGCGAATTTCGGCAATGCGAACGCGCTGAACAAGGTGGACGGCACTGCCTTCGAGGCCACGCAGGAATCGGGCGAGGCTTTCCTGACGAAGGGCGCCGAGGTGGTCGGTTCTTCGCTGGAAGCGTCCAATGTCGATCTGGCGGACGAGTTCGCCAAGCTGATCACGACGCAGCAGGCCTATACGGCGGGATCGCGCATCATTACCGCCGTCGACCAGCTGACGCAGGAAACGCTGAACATGAAGCGCTAAGGCGCTTCATGCCGGGTCCCAGCATTAAGGGCAACAGGATATGAGCCTTACACAGGCGCTCAACGCCGCGCGCAGCGGCCTCGCCGCCAGCCAGGCCGGCATCGATGTGACGTCGCGCAATATCGCGAACGCCAATACGGTCGGCTATACGGCCAAATCCATCGATCAGACCAATCTGATCGTCGCGGGCGAAAGCCGCGGCGTGACGAGGCTGGCCGCGCAGCGTCATGTCGATGCCTTTCTGCAGCAGCAGATCCGGACGGAAGGTGCGACAACCTCCGCGCTGACGGCGAAATCGGACATGCTGTCGCGTCTGGACCGGATGTTCGGCTCGCCGGAGTCCGAGACGTCCATTTCGGCGTCGATCGACAAGCTGGCCGCCCGGCTTTCCGATCTCATCACGAGCCCGGAAGATTCCGCCGCCCGGCTGACCTTTCTCAATCAGGCCAAGCATGTCGCGACCGATCTCAACAGCATGTCCAAGACGGTGCAGGACCTGCGGCTGGAGGCGGAGCAGAATATCGCCGACGGCGTGGCGCAGGCCAACACGCTGCTGAAGCAGGTCGCCAATCTCAACCAGCAGATTTCGCAGCGTGTGGGCAGTTCGCTTTCCGCCGCCGACCTGCAGGACCAGCGGGACCTGGCGATCAACGAATTGTCGAAGCTCATGGACATCAAGGTCAATGAGCGCGACGACGGCACGGTGACGGTATTTACCGGCGGCGGACAGTTGTTGCTGGACAAGACGCCGGCGGACCTCAGCTTCGACCAGCACACGCAGATCAACGCCTCATCGGTCTATGACGC
>CAYSVF010000056.1:0-10951 GCA_964434415.1 uncultured Parvibaculum sp. | reverse complement strand
GTGCTCACCGTCACCGAAATGCTCCGCAAGAAGGGCGTGGTGGGCAAGTTCGTCGAATTCTACGGCGACGGCCTGCAGCATCTTTCTCTCGCCGACCGGGCGACCATCTCCAACATGGCTCCCGAATATGGCGCGACCTGCGGCTTCTTCCCGGTCGACAACGAGACCCTGAAATACCTCAAGGCCACGGGCCGCTCCGAAGAGCGCGTCGCGCTGGTCGAGGCATATCTCAAGGCGCAGGGCATGTTCCACGAGCCGGACATGGAAGAGCCGCTCTTCACCGATACGCTTGAGCTGGACCTGTCCGGCGTCGAGCCGAGCCTGGCCGGACCCAAGCGTCCGCAGGACCGCGTCGGCCTGTCGAAGGTGAAGGACAATTTCGAAAACGCCCTGACGGGCGAATTCGGCAAGGCGTCGGAAGCCGACAAGCGCGTCCCCGTCGAAGGCGAGGATTACGATATCGGCCATGGCGACGTGATGATCGCCGCCATCACCTCCTGCACCAACACCTCCAACCCGAATGTGCTCGTCGCGGCCGGCCTCGTCGCCCGCAACGCCCACAAGCTCGGCCTGAAGGTGAAGCCCTGGGTGAAAACCTCTCTCGCCCCCGGCTCGCAGGTCGTGACCGACTACCTCACCAAATCGGGGCTGCAGAAAGACCTCGACGCGATGGGCTTCAACCTTGTCGGCTATGGCTGCACCACCTGTATCGGCAACTCCGGTCCGCTGCAGACGGAAATCAGCCAGGCGATCAACAAGAACGACATGGTCGTCTCGTCGGTACTGTCGGGTAACCGCAACTTCGAAGGCCGCGTGAGCCAGGATGTGAAGACGAACTATCTCGCTTCGCCCCCGCTCGTCGTCGCCTATGCGCTGGCCGGTTCCACCCGCAAGAACCTGACGACGGAACCCCTCGGAACGGGCTCCAACGGTCAGCCGGTCTATCTGAAGGACATCTGGCCCTCCTCCAAGGAGATCGCGGAGATCGTCCATGCCTGCGTCACGCCGGAAATGTTCCGCGAGCGTTATGCCAACGTCTTCGACGGCGACGACAAGTGGCAGAGCATCAAGGTCACCGGCGGCAACACCTATAGCTGGGACGACAACTCCACCTATGTCCAGAACCCGCCCTACTTCGAAAACATGACGAAGAAGCCGGGCAAGCTGGAAAATGTGGACGATGCGCGTGTGCTGGGTCTCTTCGGCGACTCGATCACGACCGACCACATCTCGCCCGCCGGCTCCATCAAGCTGCAAAGCCCCGCCGGCGAGTATCTGGTTTCCAAGCAGGTCGGCCAGCAGGACTTCAACTCCTATGGCGCCCGCCGCGGCAACCATCAGGTCATGATGCGCGGCACCTTCGCCAATATCCGCATCAAGAACCAGATGCTGAAGGGTATCGAGGGCGGCTTCACCAAGCTGCAGCCGGAAGGCACCCAGATGCCGATCTACGATGCCGCGATGGAGTACAAGCGCCGTGGCACCCCGCTGGTGATCTTCGCCGGCAAGGAATACGGCACCGGCTCCAGCCGCGACTGGGCGGCCAAGGGCACCGTGCTCCTCGGTGTGAAGGCCGTGATCGCCCAGAGCTTCGAGCGTATCCACCGCTCCAATCTCGTCGGCATGGGCGTCGCCCCGCTTCAGTTCCTCAACGACGAAAGCTGGGAATCCCTGGGCCTCGACGGTTCCGAGACGGTCAGCATCGACGGTCTGGAAACGCTGAAGCCGCGTGACACGGTCAAGGTCACCATCACCTTCGCCGACGGCACCAAGAAGGTGATCGACGCGCTCGCCCGCATCGATACGCAGGACGAGCTCGACTACTACACGCATGGCGGCATCCTGCGCTACGTGCTGCGCAATCTCGCCGCATAAGCGAAAGCGCCATACGAAACGCGGAAGGGCGGTTCTTCGGAACCGCCCTTTTTCTTTGCCCGTTCTTCGCTCGTACCCGGATCGCAAAACGCTCACCGCATCGTGACTCGTCCGTGTTCGCGCGACCGCCTATGCTTTTTTTATGAAAAAGACGCCATTCCATAGCGTATGTGCCGCCATTTCCGCGCTCGCCGCCACGGCGCTCATGACCGCGCCCGCCGCAGCCGTCGAAACGGCGCGGCCCGTCATCGTGGAACTTTTCACCAGCCAAGGCTGCTCGAGCTGCCCGCCCGCCGATGCCTATCTGCGCGACCTCGCACGCAAGCCAGGCGTCCTGCCGCTCTCCTTCAATGTCGATTACTGGGACTATCTCGGCTGGCGCGACACGCTGGCCAGCCCCGACAACACCGCCCGCCAGCGCGCCTATGGCCGCGCCCTCGGGCTCTCCGGCGTCTACACGCCGCAAATGGTGGTGGACGGCAACACGGAAGGCATCGGCAGCAACCGCCGCAAGATCGACGCGCTGATCGCTGCCCGCACGCCCGCCACCAATGATGTCGCCATGTCGCTCGCGGAAGAGGACGGCCGCCTCACTGTCTCGATTGCCGCCGGGCCCGCGCCGGAAAAGCCGGCCACCATCTGGCTGATCCGCTACGCGACGGCGAAAACCGTCGAGATCGATCGCGGCGAAAACCGGGGCAAGACGATTACCTATGCCAATGTCGTGCGCGGTATCGCGCCCATCGGCATGTGGGACGGACGGAAGATGCGCATCATGCTGCCTGAGGAAGACGTCATGCCCGACAAGGACGCACGCTGCGTGGTCCTCCTGCAGGCAGACGGCCCTGGGCGCATTCTGGCCGCCGCCGAACCGGATATGCAGCCCGACGAATAGCCCTTATTCGGCGGTCTGCCCGCCCGGCCTGCCGGCGCCGTCCATGACACCTCGCACCTCATCGTCGAGCGCGGTGTTCGCACGCGTCAGAAGATCCATGGTCTGGGTCACCTGTGTGGTCACCTTCGAGGGCATCTTGTAGGCCCAGCCATCGACGCGCGCCCTGAGCGCCTTCGCCCGATCCGTGGCGGCGGCATTCCCCGCGGCATCCTCGGTGGTGGCCACATCGATCTTCGCCCAGAGCCCGCTGCCTGCGCCACTCATCACAAGGGTCAGTTTCAGCCCGTCATAGGTGGTGAGCGTCACCACCGGCGAGGTATCGGGAAAGTTCAGCTGATCGGCCTTCAGCACATCGTCGAACTGCGCGCCCGCCAGCACGGTCGCCACGCTATCAAGCACCGGTCCGCCGCGCGAGACGCGGCCCTCCGGCAGGTTGGCGATGCTGAAATGTTCGGTCTCCGGCCTCTCCCGGTTGAGTACGACCGGGTGGTCGGTCCCGGCCCAGAGCGTCATGGACTTGATGTCCTTCTTGTCGAGCCCGAGGAAGTCCGGCGCCAGCCAGGCGTTCACCTTCTTGAAAAGCGGCAGTCGGCCACGGGCAAGCCAGGTCTGGTCCTCGCCGTCGCGCCGTACATAGATCACGCCCTGTCCGCCCGCATCGACCGTCCGGTCCGGCACATGACCGACCAGAAGCGAGGCCATGGACTTGCCGTCCGCATCCTTCAAACTCACGCGTATCGCGGAACCGAGATCTTCCGGTGCGAGCAGCCCCAGATTGCGGTGCCAATCCTTGTTGGCCGTGCGCGGCTCATAGGCTTCCATCTCGGAAAGACCCAGCAGCGCCTTTTTGACGAGCTTGGTATCGGCGGGATAGCCGTCACGCGAGGGCAGGTGCCAGACGCCGTCGCCTTTACGGGTGATCACGATCTTGTCGGTGCCCTGAAGCCCGCGGCTGAACGTATATTCGATGCT
This sequence comes from uncultured Parvibaculum sp., assembly GCA_964434415.1. Classification (GTDB taxonomy): domain Bacteria; phylum Pseudomonadota; class Alphaproteobacteria; order Parvibaculales; family Parvibaculaceae; genus Parvibaculum. The sequence continues at coordinate 7,209 of CAYSVF010000056.1, read as the reverse complement.
CTGCACCTTATCGAGACGGTCGGCGAGCCCTGCGAATAGCGGCTTCGGCTCGAAATCCGTCGCCACGCTGCGCTGCGCACCGCCAACCGCCACGATCGCGGCAATCACGACAATGACGGTCAGCGCCGCCAGTATGACGAGATTGCGCAAGGGCCGCTGCTCGCGCAGCGCCGTCAGAAAATCCGCAGATCCCTTGTTGGAACCATTGCCAGCCATATGCGTCAGGCTCCCTTCTTTGCTGGACCGTGCGCGACCCGCGCCTTGCGGCGGCGATAACGCCAGACCGCCAGCCCCATCGCGACCAGGGCCACGAGAATCGGCATCGCCAGCACATTCAGGAAGCGCACATAGCTGCCCAGCGTTTCGACATTCTCGCGCAGGCTGCGCTGCACACCGCGCATCTCCTGTCGCGCCGCCAGCAGCTCCTTGCGGAACTGGCGGATTTCGGCATCCGCCTTTTCCTTGTCTTCCGGCGCAACGTCTTCGCCGGTCTGCAGATTGGAAAGACGCGCCTCGGTCTTGTCGATGGTCGCCTGCAGCGCCTTCTGCCGGGCGAGGTAATGCTCCTCGGCCTGCGTCTTGAGCTTTTCGACCACCTCGAAACGGCGGTCGGCCCGCTCGCGTGCGCGCAGCGAAATCAGCTCGTTGGACCCCATCAGATTGTCGATCGCCGACATGATGAAGTTCGCATTGTCGGCAATGGGCTGCGCCACCCGTTCACCGCTATAGGACTGGGTCTGGACCCAGAACCGGTCGGCGAAGATGTCGCTGTCGGCGACCACGATGATGTTGACCGGCTTGTCGCTCTTGGCCTTGTAGTCCGGCATCTTCGCCTTGGTCGACGAACTTTTCTGGTCGTCCTTGGACCGCTCGGACGGCTCGGCCTTGAAGGCGCTCTTGACCGGTCCCGACAGGCGCGCGGCGATGACATATTGCTTGTCGTCCGGCTTGAACCCCGCCAGCAGCTGATCGGGACGCGGCCCGGTCGCCACATAGTCGCGGTCGTAGAGACGCGAGTCCTTCGACGAGGTGATGAGCGGCGTGAAGCTCGTCGTCGCGCCCTTTTCCGGCGTGAGGTAGCCCACCGTCCCCAGATTGATCCGGTCCACATCCGCCGTCACGATATCGGACTGGTTCATGTGTTCCTTGGGCACTCTCAGCCAGATCACATAATCGCTGTCCTGCTTGCGCGCATCGAAACCGGTGCGCACGCGCTGAGCGAGCCCCTTGTCGCCGATAATCTTGTTCGGATCGTAACCGACGCCCCAGCTCTGAAACAGGCGGTGCAGGTCGGAAGTCTGGGTAAAGCCGCGCACGGGCTTGCCGTCCTCGCCGCGCTCCATACTCACTTCCGAGAAGGGATCGACAAAGGCGAGCACGCGCCCGCCGCGCATCACGAACTGGTCGATGGCATAAAGCGTCTGCTCGTCGAGCTCCCTGGGATGCGCGATCATCAGCACATCCACATTGTCGGGCACGCGATTGAACTTCTGCTCCAGAAATTCCATCTCGAAGCGGTTGACGAGTTCGGTATAGATCATGAAAGGCTGCGACCGGCCTTTCATGGCGGCCATCAACCCGCCCGTGCCGGTGTCGAGCGGCAGATTGGTCACGATGCCCAGCACCGGCTTTTTCGGCCGCGACAGCGTCTGCACCATCTTCATGATGTCGTATTCGAGATAGTCCTGCCGCTCATCCGTGAAGAAGGGAATGCGCTCAAGCCCGTCCACGAGATTGTTGCCGACAAGGCCGAAATAGATGACATCGCCTTCCGTCGTCGGCGCACCCTTGAGCCCCAGCGACATGGCGAGGTCTTCCTGCTCGGAGAACGGCTCAGGGTCGATCACGCGCAGGATGATCTTGCCGTTCGACTCGTCGCGGATTTCCTCCAGCAGATCGCGCACCTGATTGGCATAGGTGCGGATGCGTGGAAAATCGGTAGCGAGCTTCTCCGAGTAGAAAAACCGCAGCGTGATCGGCTCGTCGATTTTGGAGAGCACTTCCTTCGTGCCGTCCGACAGTGTGTAGAGATGATTCGCCGTCAGGTCGATCCTGGCCGAGCGGAACACCGTGTTGGAGAACGTGTTCACCGCCACGAAGAGAACCGCGAGCAGCACGAGCGTGAGAATCCGGTAGGCGGACCGGCTGATGGGCATGTTCATCCGCTTACCCCGCCTTCTTCATATCGACCACCACACCGCAGGCGATCAGCCAGACCGCAATCAGCGACCCGAAATAGATGATGTCGCGCAGGTCGATCACGCCCTGGGTGATGGAATTGAAATGCGTCAGGAACGAAAAGGACGCGATGGTGGAGATGAGCGTCTGAGGCGCCCAGCCGCTGAAGAAATCGATGACGATGGGAAGGCCCGACACCGTGAAGAGGAAACAGACCGCCACCGACACGACAAAGGCGATCACCTGATTGCGCGTGGTTGCAGACAGGCACGATCCGATGGCGAGATAACCTCCCGCCATGAAGAAACTCCCGATATAGCCGGCAAGGATGACGCCATTATCCGGCGAGCCGAGATAGTTGACCGTCAGCCACATCGGGAAGGTCAGCGCCAGCGCCAGCCCAGAAAACACCCAGGCGGCCAGGAACTTGCCGAGAACGGCGGCATAGAGCGGCACCGGCTGCGACAACAACAGCTCGATCGAGCCCGTGCGGCGCTCTTCCGCCCACAGGCGCATCGAAATCGCCGGGATCAGGAAGAGGTAAAGCCAGGGATGATAGGAAAAGAAGATCGACAGGTTCGCCTGGTCGCTCTCGAAGAAACCACCCAGATAGAAGGTGAAGGCCCCCATCGTCAGCAGGAAGATGACGATGAAGACGAATGCCAGGGGTGTGGCGAAATAGGCCGCGAGCTCGCGGCGGAAAATGGCGCGCATTTCGTTCATGCCGCGCTCCTTCCGTCCGGACGGCCCGAAGGACTACCCTTGAGTCCGCCCGCTTCCACGGGCTCGGTATCATTGCGCGTGAGATGGCGGAACACCTCGTCCAGACGGCCCGGTTCGCCATGCAGCGCCCGTACCGGCCAGTTGCGTGCGCGCGCCAGCGTGGCCACGGCGTCGATCAGGGTCGTATCGCTTTCCATGCCCTGCTGTCCTACTTCGTCGCGCGGGAATAGCGTGAAGGTCGCATCGTCGCCGCGCAGCGCTTCCTCGCGCTTCGCCGCGCCCTGCACGCCGTCCAGGGCCTCGCGCACCTCGCCGGCAATGGCGCTCGGCACGGTCAGCGACACCGCATTGTGATAACGCGAGCGCGCCGTCAGTTCTGCAGGCGTCCCGTCGGCGACGATCTCTCCGCGATCGATGATGAGCGCGCGCGAGCAGATCGCATCCACCTCTTCGAGAATATGAGTGGAGATGATGATCGCCTTTTCCGGCGCCATCCGCGCGATGAGCTTGCGCACCTCGAATTTCTGGTTGGGATCGAGACCGTCGGTCGGCTCGTCCATGATGAGGACCGGCGGATTGTGCAGGATGGCCTGGGCAAGCCCCACCCGGCGGCGGAAGCCCTTGGACAGCGTATCGATGGGCTGCTCGAGCACCGCTTCGAGTTCGGTCGCGGCCACCGCCTCTTCGATCGCACGTTCCGCATCCCGTCCGAACAGGCGGCGAATACGCGCGATGAAACGCAGGAAGCCAAGCGGCGTCATATCGCCATAGGCAGGCGCGCCTTCCGGCAGGTAGCCCAGCGCCCGCTGCGCATTGAGCGTGTCGTTGACGACGTCATGCCCGCAAATGCTCGCAGTCCCCGAACTGGGCGTGAGAAAGCCCGTCACCATTTTCATGGTGGTGGATTTGCCGGCCCCGTTGGGGCCGAGAAACCCGAGCACCTCGCCGCGACGCACCTCGAAGCCGATGTGGTCCACCGCGGTGAACGGACCGAAACGCTTGGTCAGCGCCTCGATCGAGACCATGACATCCGCCGCCCCTGCTTTGCCCTGCATGTCCGAAATTCTGCTGCTCCCTGATCAGGCGGACCCTTTGCGCGGCCCGTCTTTGCCCGCGCCTCCCAACGCAAACGAATGATGGGTGTAAGGCAGCTATCCCGGCGCATCAAGTGAAGAAAAGGTCATTCCGCTCTTACACTTAACATCGCGCTGCGCGTCACCGCGGCAGTAAGGCGCCCAAAGAAAAGCCGTCCAGGCGGGGGGCGTCCTGGACGGCAGTTATCTCTCTGATTTTTGCCTGCGGCCCGAAGGCCGTCAGGCGTGTTGCCCTTCCGGGGTAGGGAGGCCCGGCCCCACTAAATCCCGGTGGGGCTGGGGGGCTGATGAAACCGGAACTTCAGGGACCGGGCCATGTAGGCAACGATGACAAGGTGCCCCCCCAGTGTGGCCGCTCAAGGGCTGAAAAAAGGCAATATTGTGTTGCTCGCATTTCGCGGATTTTCCGCCGACTTCAGCCATTTTTCATGACAATTTTTTCATGGCCCCACATGACGAAACCATGACCAAGGCTGGCCTGTCATGGCTTTCGCCAGCTACACTGCCGGATACTGAAATCGGTCCAGAGGAGTGGTCGCGCCCCATGACAGACACCGGAAGCGTTATCGACGGTCGCCAGCCCATCGCCCTGTCCGGGGACTCTCAACCGCGGCTTACCCTTGTCAGTTCATCCAACGCACCGAAACCGGCAAAGCACCGCGAGCCGGATGTCTTCTTCACCCGGGCCGAGCTGGACGCCATCCTGTCCGTCTATGGGCGGAAAGTGGCCGAGGGCGAATGGCGCGACTACGCCATGGGCGGCTTTCGCGAAACCGCGGTCTTCTCCATCTTCCGCCGCACGAGCGAGATGCCGCTTTATCGCATCGAGAAGCGGCCCAAGCTCGCCCGCCGCCAGGGCGCCTGGGCGGTACTCGGCGCCGATGGCCAGATCCTGAAACGCGGCCACGACCTGAAACAGGTCTTGAAGGTCTTCGAGAAGCGCTCGCTCAAGGTCGTGGACTACTGAGCGTCCTCTCCGCCTGAACGAAAAAGCCCCGGTGTCTCCACCGGGGCTTTCCGTTTCGTCTGTCGGTCCGCGTCAGCTGCGCTGGTTACCCATGAACTGCAGCAGGAACATGAACAGGTTGATGAAGTCGAGATAGAGCGACAAGGCGCCCATGATCGCCTTCTTGCCCGCAACGACGGCACTGTCGCTGGCAAAATACATTTCCTTGATCCGCTGGGTATCCCAGGCGGTAAGGCCGGCGAAGATCAACACGCCGATCGCCGAAATCGCGAACTGCAGCGCGGAGCTTTGCAGGAAGATGTTCACCACCATCGCGATGACGAGGCCGATCAGCCCCATGATCAGGAACGACCCGACGGGCGAGAGGTCGCGCTTCGTGGTGTAGCCGTAGAGGCTCAGGCTGCCGAAGGCCGCCGCGGTCACGAAGAAGGTCGTCGTGATGCTTTCGCCGGTGAAGCGCAGGAAAATGCTGGAGAGCGAAAGCCCCATCACCCCTGCGAAGGCCCAGAACAGGATCTGCGATGTCCCGAGGCTCAGCTTGTTGATGCCGAAACTCAGCACCAGCACGAAGGCCAGCGGAGACAGCATGATCACCCAGGCCAGCGGGCTCTGGTAGATGGTCTGACCGAAGGAGGTCAGCATCAGGCCCTGCGCGGTTTCCTGAACCGCGGCCTGGAACGTGAAATAGGCAATGAAGCCGGTCAGCGCGAGGCCGCCCGCCATGTAGTTGTAGACCCGCAGCATGTAACTGCGCAGGCCTTCATCAATTCCGGCGCGTGCGCTGGCGCCGTACTGCGTCTGCTGAAGCCGGTCTTGATCATAGTTCGACATAAAAATCACCCTCCTGAGTGGTTGGTGAGTATATTGGCTGACACCTAATGAAATTCAAGGAAAACCGGACATTTCCGGACGTTTCTGAAGCGGATTTCATTCAGGGTTTACAGGCTGTTACCCCGGCGCAGCCCTAATCCGCCCGAAGAACCGGCGCAGCGGGCGCCGAAAGCGTTCGCCAGGTGCCGAAAAGCCCCATGAGCATGGTGGCAAGCGCAGCCAGCACGACCGTCAGCGCCAGCGTGCCGGGCAGGAAATGCCAGGGCAGATCCATCACCCGCACGACGACGATCCAGGCGGAAAGCGACCCGGCGAGGGTTGCGATCAGCGCCGTAACGAGCCCCAGCACCGCATATTCCCGCAGGAAGATGCCGAGCACCCGCGCCCTTGTCGCGCCCAGTACCTTGAGCAGGACCGCGTCGCGCACCCGCGCGCGATAGCCCGCCGCCATGGCGCCCGCCAGCACCAGCACGCCCGAGGCAAGCGTCACCATGCCGGTTGCCCTTACGGCCAGCCCGAAATCGTCCAGAAGTCCGTTCACCGCCTGAAGCGCCTCCTTCACCCGGATCGAGGTGATGTTGGGAAAGGCGCGGGTCACATCGGCTTCCAGCCTGCGCTCTTCTTCTTCGCCCACCATGTCGTTATCCATGGTGACGGTCGCAAGATCGGTATGCGGCGCGGAAGCAAGCAGACCCGGCGAAAACACCAGTACGAAATTGATGCCCATGCTGGTCCAGTCGATGTGCCGCGTATTGGCGATGGTCGCCGTCATTTCGCGGCCCAGCACATTGACGGTGATCTTGTCCCCCGGACCGACGCCGAAGCCCTGCGCCAGATCTTCCGCAAAGGAGACCTGAAGCGGCCCCTGGTAATCGGGCGCCCACCACTGACCCCGCACCAGTGTCGAATTATCGGGCATGGTGGCCGAATAGGTGATGCCGCGATCGCCTCTGAGCGCCCATTGCGCCTCGGGGGCGACCTTCACCTCATCGGCAGGCACGCCGTTCACCGCCGCGATGCGCCCGCGCAGCATGGGCACTTCCTGAAACCCCGTGACGCCTTCATGCGCGGTCACGAGATCGCGCAGCGCCGCCGTCTGGTCCGGCTGGATATCGACAAAGAAGAAGGACGGTGCGCGGGACGGCAGATTGCCTGTGATCTCGCCCGACAGATTGCCATTGATGAGAGACACCGTGACGAGCAGCGTGAGCCCGAGCCCCAGCGACAGCACGATGGAAGGCGTCGGCGCGCCGGGACGGTGCAGATTGGCGATGGCGAGACGAAGCTCGGGCCGCCTTACGCGCGGGCTTTTTTCGGCGAGTTTCATGATGCCGCGCGCCGCAAGCCACAAGATTGCAACCACGAAACCGGCGCCGAGGACGAACCCCAGCGCAAAGAAACGGTCTTCCGCAAGCC
>CAYSVF010000055.1:0-10996 GCA_964434415.1 uncultured Parvibaculum sp. | reverse complement strand
GAAGATGGACGTGTCGTAGCCGATGGAATAGGCCATACCCACCGGCAGCGTCGGCTCCATCTGCTTCAGCTTGGCGCGGACCGCCGCCGCCACTTCCAGCGGATTGGCCGTCGCCTGCTTCACGATGCCCACGGAAATCGAGGTCTTGCCGTTATAGGTCGCCGCGCGACGCTCATCGGCGGGCGCGATCTCGACCTTTGCCACCTGGCCGAGCGTCACCTGGAAACCGCCTGTGTCCTTCACAACGATCTTCGAGAATTCATCCGGCGTTTCGAGCGCGGTCTTCGACAGCACGGTGAATTCACGCTTGGTGCTTTCGATACGGCCGGAGGGAATTTCCGCGTTCTGGTTGCGGATCGCATTCTCGACATCCTGCACCGTCAGCCCATAGGCGGCGAGACGCTGCCGGTCCACCCAGACGCGCATCGAATAGAGCCGTTCGCCGAAGATCGACACCTGCGCGACGCCCGGCTGGTTCTGCAGCTGGTTCTTCACGATACGGTCGAGATAGTCGGTAATATCCATGCCCGACATGCGCGACGAGGCGAAGGCGATATACATGATCGGGCTCGCATCGGCCTCGACCTTGGCGATGATCGGCTCGTCCACATCGTCGGGAAGCTGCCCGCGCGCGCGCCCGACGCGGTCGCGCACATCGCTTGCCGCGACATCAGGATCCGTGGACAGCGTGAAGCGCGCCGTCACCTGGCTGCTTTCGGGCCGGCTGGACGACGTCAGGATTTCGATACCTTCGATCCCCGCCATCGCCTCTTCGAGCGGCTGCGTCACCTCGCGTTCGATCACCGAGGCGCTGGCGCCGCGATAGGAGGTCGTCACGGTCACCACCGGCTCATCGATTGCCGGATATTCGCGCACCGTCAGCCGCTCATAGGAAACGAAACCGACAAGAATGAGGATGAGCGCAACAACTGTCGCGAAGACAGGCCGGCGGATAAAGAGTTCGGAAATATGCATATGCGTCTCCTACTGCGCGGCCCCGTCTGCGGGGGCCTCGCCTTCGGAGGCTTTCTTTTTGAGTTCGATGGGCTGAACCGGCGCGCCGTCGCGAACCTTCATCTGACCCGCCGTGATCACCCGCTCGCCTTCCTTGACGCCGGAGCGGATTTCCACCTTGCCGGGCTGACGCACGCCGAGTTCCACGGGACGCATATGGGCTTTGCCCTCTTCACCCACCACGAAGACCGCCTTGGAGCCCGTCGCATCCGAGCCCGCCGTGGAGATGATGGCCTGCTCCGGCACGACGATGGAGTCGCGCGTCTGCGTGACGATCTTCACGCGGCCGAACAGGCCCGGCCGCAAACGTCCCTCGTTATTCGCAATCACCGCGCGCACCTTGATCGCGCGCCCCTCGACATCGATCACGGGGTCGATGGCGCTCACAGTGCCGCGAAAGGTCTCGCCGGGCAGCGCGTCGAATGTGATGTCGACGGTCTGCCCTTTCTCGATCTCGGTGAGGTAGATTTCGGAGACACGGAAATCGATTCTGAGATTGTCCACATCGGCGAGCGTCGCAATCGGCTGGCCCGGCGTCACATACTGGCCGAGACTCACCTGCCTCAGCCCCACAATGCCCGAGAAGGCAGCCTTGATCGTGCCCTTGTCGAGCGCGGCCTGTGCCAGCGCGCGCTGCGCTTCGGCAGATTTCAGCGCATTGAGCGCCTCGTCCCGCGACCGCTTCGTCCCGGAGCCGCGGCTTACCAGTTTGCGGGCGCGCTCGAAATTCGCCTGGGACAGCGTGAGCTGCGCTTCGGCCTGCTGCAGGCGCGCTTTCAGGTCTTCATCGTTCAGCGTGACGATGAGATCGCCCTGTTCGAGACGTTGCCCGTCCTGGAAATCGATGCTGGTCACAATCCCAGAGATTTCCGGCGTCACGACGATGGACTGGTCGGCTTCGAGCGTACCGATGGCCGAAACTTCGGCCTGCACCGGCTCCACACCGGCGATCACCGTTTCGACGGCCGGCGGCGGAGAAGACCATCCCTGGCCCTGACCGCCCATGCGCTGAAAGGCCATCCATGCAAACCCCACAAGCAGAATGGCGGCAATCGCGATGGCGATCAGCGCCGGACGGCCAAGCAGGCCCGCCGCCGCTTTTTTGCGCGGTGTCTCGCTGGAGGAAGTCATATTCCGGCCTCTGTTTTCGGAGGTCGGTGACCCGCCTCCCATTCGTTTTAGCTTACGGATGGGCGCGCAGTCTGAGCCCTCTCCCCTCTGCTTTGACATAGGTCATTTTAGCCGAAAGGAAAATGGCAATTTGCCGCTTTATACGACGATGCCCCTACGCAAAGAGGGGGTTCAGGCGGTGACGTCGTCGCCGTTCTGCTCGGGGTCGATGGACGCATGGCGCCCGGCGGCTCTTTCCTTGTAGATCAGGTAAAGATTGCGCCCGTAAATCAACAGGCCCGCGCCCTGTCCCAGAATGAAGACCGGATCTTCGCGCCACAGCGCATAGGCAAACAATGTCGCGCCGCCGCAGATCGAGAAATACCAGAAGGCTACCGGCACGATGGACCGCTTGGCCTTTTCGCTTGCCAGCCATTGCAGCAGGAAGCGGGCGGAAAACAACGCCTGCCCCAGAAAACCGATAAAGACCCAGATACTTGCCTGAGAAAGCCACGTCATTACAGAGGTGAACATGGCTCGTCCTTCCCATCCGACAGGTTATGCGTCACGCCGTGAGGGTCGTTACGCCGTTTCAGAAGCCACCACACGGCGGCGAGATCGCCGATACCGACCCAGAGCCGGTTCCACGTATTGTATTTGGCAACGCCCGACACGCGCGGACGGTGATTGACCGGGGCCAGCACGATCTCGAAGCCTTCGCGCTTCACCAGCGCAGGCATAAAACGATGCAGGCCCGTAAAAAAGGGCAGCGCCAGAAAAAGATCGCGGCTCAACACCTTGAAACCGCATCCGGCATCCCTGGTCGTATCGTTGAGGATCGCGCCGCGGACATTATTGGCGATGCGCGACACCAGATTGCGCGGGAAGGGATCCTTGCGCTTGGTACGCTGCCCCTCGACGATGCCGATATTCCGGCCGCTTTTTTCCGCGTCGACATAAACCTGATAAAGCCGCGGAATATCCGCCGGATCGTTCTGCAGGTCGCCGTCGATCATCACGACGAGCCGGCCCCGCGCTTTCCGAACGCATGTCAGAAGCGCCTCGGACTTGCCGCAGGGCTTTCCGTGACTAAACACCTGAAGATGGGGCATGGTCCGCATCGCAGCGCGAAGCTTGTCCAGCGTCGTATCCGTGCTGCCGTCATTCACGAACACATACTCACACGGCACGTCCAGAGAGGCCCTTACCGCCTCCAGTTCGGCCAGAAGAGGGTCGATATTGCCCTCCTCGTTGAGCACCGGCACAACGACGCTCAACTCGAAATTTTCGTCCGTCATAGGAGCCCCTCGCTTCCACCGATCCGGCTCAGGCGCCTTTTGGCCGCCCCCAGCCGGGAAATTCCGCTATAGTCCGTCAACACTTCGAAGGGCCCCCTGATGGTCCATCGCGCATCCCACCCCGCTTTCCTGCAAGGCCCGGCCAGTCATATGGCAAATTGCGCGATAATCCAAAACTCTCTTTTGGCATCCTGCCCGCCCTAAAGAACGGGCATTCCTCCTGCGAGACGCTCATGCCCGAGCGCAAGAATGTTGCGGGCCGCGTTCACATCCCTGTCATGGATGGCGCCGCACTGATCGCAAATCCATTCTCTTATTCCGAGATCACCCATACCTTTCGGACTGCTGTCGGGGATTACCTGACAGCTCGAGCAACGTCGGGACGTATTGGCCTCGTTAACCACATCGAAGATGATGCCTGCGTGATCGCATTTATATTCCAGCATCGTCTTGAGCATGCCCCACCCAGCATCAAGGGCGGACTTGGCCATGCGGGTCCTGGCCATGTTCGTCGAGGACACGCCACCAACAAAGATCGCTTCATTTGTGTCCACCAGTTCGCGTGACAGCTTGTGCAACGCATCCTTCCTTCGGTTCGCGGCCTTCGCATGCAGGGCAGCGACACGTTTTCTCTTGCCGGCGCGCTGCGCCTTGGCCAACTTTGCCTCAATACTGCGATACCAGCGGCCTGTTTCCTTGAATCCGGTGCTAAGGGTTGCGGCGTCCTTGCAACCAAGGTCGATACCAACCGAAGCATTTCCTTTTGCCGGCTTGGCTTCATACTCGACCACGACGTTGAAATACCAGCGCCCCCGCGCATCTTCAGAGAAAGAAGACGAGCGGAACCTGTAGCCATCGAGGCCCCAGCTATCCCAAACCTTGAAACAGATGCCGGCGTGATAAATCGCGCCGTTCTTCCACGTCGCCATGCCTGTATTGATAGGTACCCAACCGAGCGACTGCCTTGCACCGTGAGACTTTCGCCATGATAGACGGCGCTTTCCTGCCTGCTTGCGACGGGTCGCGTATTCTTTGCAGACCCGAAGCGGTGTGTGGCTGTGAAGGCCAAGCTCCTTGTGTGCGCCTTGCACGTATTTCTGCATGTCGAAGGCAGACAGAAATACACCGCGCTCGCAAACGCTTCGCTCACTGAGTTCGTTCAGATAGTTCCAGACAAGGTTGACTGAACGCGCCATACGACGAAGCTGCGGGGCGTGATTGTCCTTGACCCGGACGCGAAGAGTTTTGGTCTTGGTTCCACTCATAGTACTTTTAATGTAAAGAGCTACATCGTCTTGTTCTAGTGTAGCAGAAGCGCAGGCCACCCTGAACGGCGAAGCTTGTGCGCGGCTCCAACCGTCAAAAATGCGCTCCCGCGCGAGACAGTGCCCACAAAGCCACCGGCCCGAACACTGCCGGTGGAAAAGAAACGCCGCCATGACTCTCCTAAAGCAGGGTTAACCGCATGACCACACGATCCCAGACCCCTGCAGCGCGCGAGGTGGGCCCCCTGCTCGAGTTGTTTCTGGAAAAGGCGGTCACGGGCTGGCGGCCCTATGCGATTCTCATCGCCTTCTGCGCCCTCGTTTTCCTGCCGGGCCTTGCCGGTCTGCCGCCCATGGACCGCGACGAGTCGCGTTTCGCCCAGGCCACCAAGCAGATGCTGGAGACCGGGGATTATGTCGTTCCCTATTTCCAGGGCGAGCCGCGCGCGAAAAAGCCGGTCTTCATCTACTGGGTACAGGCCGCCTCCGTCGCCGCCTTCTCCGATGCGGGCGCCAATCAAATCTGGCCCTATCGTCTGCCTTCGGTTCTGGGCGGTATGGCCTCGGTCCTGCTGACCTTCCTGATCGGCGCCCGTCTCTTCGACAGGCGAACCGGCCTGATGGGGGGGCTCGTCCTGGGCGGCGCCATGCTCATGGTCGGGCAATCGCATATCGCCCAGACCGATGCGGTGCTGCTCGCGACCATTCTCGCAGGGATGTACGGCCTGACCCTCGCCGGCCTCGGACCGCAAAAGGGCGAATCCTCGGAAATGGGCCCGGCGCCCGGGCTCTTTTTCTGGGGCGGGCTTGGTCTTTCCATCCTCACCAAGGGACCGGTAGGCCCCGCCGTATTGGGCTTTACCGCCATCGCCTGGGGGATCCTGCGCAAGGACGGAAGCTGGTTCCGGCGGCTGAAGCCGCTTTGGGGCGCCCCGCTCCTCATCCTCATCGTCGCCCCCTGGCCGCTTGCGCTCTGGCATTCCGGCGCCTTCTCCTTCATCGCCAATGCCGCGCAGCAAGATTTGCTGCCCAAGCTGATCGGCGGGCAGGAAAGCCATGGCGCGCCGCCCGGCACCTATCTGCTGAGCCTCTTCGCCGCGTCCTGGCCGATGTCGCTGATCATCATTCCAGGCATCGTCACCGCCTGGCACTACCGCCGCGAACCGGCGGTGCAATTCCTCATCTGCTGGGCGCTGCCCACCTGGATCATGTTCGAGGCGGTGCCGACCAAGCTGCCGCATTACGTGCTGCCCGCCTATCCGGCACTGGCGCTGCTCGGCGGCTTCTTCGCGGTCAACGGCCTGCCGCCCCACCTGCCCGGTTGGGGCCGGGCGCTGTTCTGGCTGCATCTGGCCTTCTGGCTTGTCGTCGGACTGGCGATTGCCGGCGGTGCGCTTTTCGCGCTGACCGAATACGGGCCGGGCGTGGACTGGCGCGGCATCGTCCTCGCGCTCATCGTGCTGGGCGGCATCCTGCCCGCCGTCTGGTTTGCTTTCCGGCGGCAGTTCGAACCGGCCCTTGCCGTACTCGCCCTCATGATGGCGCTTTTCGTGCCCTGGCTCGGGTCCGCAGTCGCCCCCTCTCTCGACAAGCTGTGGGTCGCCCGCGAGGTCGCCGCGACGATCCCGCCCCATGACGAGCGCCCGCCGCTCGCCTCGGCGGGCTTCAACGAGCCGAGCCTCATCTTCGTGAACGGGACCGATACCATGCTGGTGCCGGGCATGACCGCGGCCGACTATCTGGCGGATACGCCCGACGCCTATGCGCTCGTCACGGGGCGGCAGCAGGAAGCATTCCTCGACCGGGCGAAGGCGCGCAACCTGCGCCTTGAACGGATCCGCCAGTGGGACGGCTTCGACTATACGAATGGCGATCCCCTGACCCTGACCCTCTACAAATCCGCCGAATAAACGACATGACCAAGTCAGACATGGCCGAGGCGACACAAACGGATATCCACCGGTTCGCACCCGCCGAACTGGTGGAGATCGCAACGGCGGCGGCAGCGGGACCGACGCCGCTCCATCGCCTCCGACGCATGATGTGGTCGGGACTGTCGCCATTGCTCGCTTTCGCCATCGGCCTGATGCCCCATATCGACCTCGCCGTGTCGAAAACGATGCAGCGCGTCGTCACGCCCAACATGCATTATTTCTGGCAGGCGGTGACCGATCTGGGCGACGGCACGGTCTATATCGTTGCCGCCGCACTCGCCTTTCTCTTCATCCCGCGCGGCAAGCGCCTCGCCGCCTATCAGGCCACACGCAAGAAGCTCGAAAAGATCTGGCGCTTTTGCGCGCTGATGCTCGCCGCCATGGCAAGTTCGGCGATCATCCTGCATCTGGTAAAATTCGCGGCGAGCCGTCACCGCCCGAGCGACTTTTTCCGCGACGGCATAACGGGCTTCTTTCCCTTCACCGTCGCACAAAGGCTGGACAGCTTCCCCTCCGGTCACTCGCAGACGATCTTCGTCTTCATGGCGACGCTGATGGTCGCCTTTCCGCGCCACTGGAAACTCTTTCTGACGGTCGGCGCCTTTACCGCGGTCTCCCGCGTCGTGCTGCTCAACCATTTCCCGAGCGATATTCTGATCGGCTCCTGGCTCGGCGCCTTCTTCGTCTTCCTGCTCGCCCCCCTCATCCTGTGCCGGGGCGACAGCACGCTCTACCCCCGACCGGAAGAACCCCCGCACCTGAAATAATACGAAATTGCCTCTTGTTTCGGCGGGTCGATCTGACAATATAGAAACATACCAACCGGTCGGTTTCTTAAATTCAGGTCTCATGTCGCACGACACCTCCCATATCCCCCTGCCGGAATTCCCGCCCTATCTGAAGCGGGAGCGTCCTGCCTCACGCGCCGAGCGGACGCGCCAGGCGCTGCTGGAGGCGGCTTTCCTCGAAATCTACCTGAAGGGTTTCCGCGCCGCGTCGCTGAGCGACATTCTGGAAGTCTCGGGCTGCACCAAGGGCGCGCTCTACCATCATTTCGCCGACAAGCACGAGCTCGGCCTCGCCGCTCTCGGCGACGCCTTCCACCGGTTCCTCGATCACAACTGGTATCGGCCGCTGTCCGGGACGAAAGATCCCGTGACCGAGCTGCGCCGGATCATCGAACGGCACGTCAGCGGCGAGCTGGGCGTCGACCCCCGCCTCGGCTGCCCGATCAACAATCTGTCTCAGGAAATGTCGCCCATCGACGAAGAGTTCCGGCTCTTCCTGTCCGGCGTGCTCGCCGAATGGCGCGGCCATGTGGCTGCCGCGCTGGAACGCGGCAAGGCTGCAGGCACCGTCCGCGCCGATGTCGATGCGGAAGGGGTCGCCGCCTACATCGTCGCCACCCATCAGGGCGTCTCCGGCATGCTGAAAACGACGCGCGACATCTCGCTCGCCGAGAAATGCGCCCATAGCTATTTCGACTATCTGGAACATCTGCGCGCCTGAGAGGCGCCGCTTCGGAGAGGAACGGGCTGATGAACGAATGGGTGGTGGCCTATCTGAACTGGGTCGTGCGCTGGCGCTGGCTGGTGCTCATTCTCTCCGCGGGCGCCGCATTGGCGCTCGCGAGCGGCGGACGCTTCATCGAGTTCTCGAATGACTACCGCTATTTCTTCACCGAGGAGAACCCGAACCTTCTCGCCTTCGAAGAGCTTGAACGCACCTATTCCAGTCCCGATACGCTGCTCTGGGTCCTGCAACCGGACAAAGGCACCGTCGACACGCCGGAAGTCCTCGCCGTCGTCAAAGAGATCACCGAAGACGCGTGGCAGACCCCCTTCTCCGTGCGGGTGGACAGCATCACCAATTACCAGCACACCCGCGCCTCCGAAGACGATCTCGTCGTCCGCGATCT
The DNA here is from genome assembly GCA_964434415.1 of uncultured Parvibaculum sp. Classification (GTDB taxonomy): domain Bacteria; phylum Pseudomonadota; class Alphaproteobacteria; order Parvibaculales; family Parvibaculaceae; genus Parvibaculum. The sequence goes on along the minus strand of CAYSVF010000055.1, from coordinate 2,457 downwards.
TGTCCCCGATCCGGCTGCGCTGACCGCGGAAAGCGCAAGGGAAATCGGGAACATCGCCACCAGCGAACCCGTCACCGCAAAGCGCCTGATTTCGGACGACCGCCGCACCACGGCCATCGTCGCTCGCCTGAACATGCCGCGCGACGACGTGGCCGCCAATAATTCCGTCGTCGAGCATGCCCGCAGGGTTCTCGAAGACATGCGCGCGCAGCATCCCGATATCCGCTTCGAACTGACCGGATCGGTCATGCTCTCCAACGCCTTTTCCGAAGCGGCGACCCGCGACCTCGAAACATTGACGCCTGCGATGTATCTCATCCTGGCGGTCGCGGTTTACCTGTTGTTGCGCTCCTTCTCCGGCACGGTCGTCACCATGACGGTGGTGTTCTTCTCCGCTTTCGCCGCCATGGGCTTCGTGCTCGGCTGGATGGGCATCAAGCTGACGCCGCCCTCCTCCGGTGCGCCGACCATCATCCTGACGATCTCGGTGGCCGATGCGATCCACATCCTCGTTACCATGCTGGTGCAGATGCGCCACGGGAAGACGAAGAACGAGGCCATCATCGAATCCATGCGCGTCAACTGGCAGCCCGTCTTCCTGACGAGCCTGACCACAGCCATCGGCTTCCTCAGCCTCAACTTCTCCGACGCACCGCCCTTCCGCGATCTCGGTAACATATCCGCCGCGGGCGCCGTCATCGCCTGGGCCCTGTCGGTCACGCTGCTGCCCGCCCTGGTGGCCGTCCTCCCGTTTACTGCAAAGGCGAGCATCGTCAATCAAAGCCATGCTATGGAGCGTCTCGGCGACTTCATCATCCGGCACAACCGCCTGCTGATGGGAGGTGTGCTCCTCGCTGCGGTCGGCTTCGCGGTGCTGCTGCCCCGCTTCACCTTCGACGACCGCTTCGTGAACTATTTCGATGATCGGATGGAGTTCCGCGTCGCCTCGGACTGGGCCGCCGACAACCTCACCGGCATCTACCAGATCAGCCATTCGGTGCCTGCGAAGGATTCGGGCGGTGTCGCCGACCCCGACTATCTGAAACATCTCGAAGCCTTTGCCGACTGGTTTCGGGCCCAGCCGGAAGTCGTGCATGTTGCCACCTTCAGCGACGTCATCAAGCGCGTGAACAAGAGCATGCATGCCGACAATGACGACTGGTATCGCGTGCCCGACGACCGCGATGCGGCGGCCCAGTTCCTGCTGCTCTATGAAATGTCGCTGCCTTACGGCCTCGATCTCAACGACCAGCTCAACGTGGACAAATCCGCGAGCAAGCTCACCATCACGCTGCACGATGTTTCGACGCGCCAGATGGAGGATCTGCGCAACCGCGCCATGGCCTGGCAGAAAGCCAACCTGCCGGATTACATGATCTCGCAATCCGCGGGACAGGCCGTGATGTTCTCCTTCATCGGCCGGTCGAACTTCCAGTCCATGTCCACGGGCACGCTTTTCGCCCTTCTCCTCATCTCGGCCTGCCTCATGCTCGCGCTGCGCGACCTGAAGCTCGGCCTTATCAGCCTCATTCCCAACATCACGCCGCCCATCGTCGCCTTCGGCATACTGGCGCTGTTCCGTCCGGAAGTGGGCTTATGGTCTTCCTTCGTCATCGCCACCGCCCTCGGCCTCATCGTCGATGCCACCGTACACTTCCTGTCGAAATACAAACGCGCCCGGGACGAGTTCGGTTATTCCGCCGAGGAGGGCGTGCGTTACGCCTTTGCAACGGTTGGCACCGCATTGTGGGTTTCGGGATTTGTATTGGTCGCGGGATTTGGCATTCTGGCATTCTCGCCGTTCAAGATTAACGCCATGCTGGGCATCATGGTGGCACTTACCATTGCTGTGGCACTCATCATCGACTTCCTGCTCCTGCCGGGCCTTCTGATCGCCCTCGACAGGAACCGGACATCGAAGAAGCGTGTACCGGCCGGGGGCCCGGGAGAAGCCGCATCGCCCGCCGGGGTCTGACCGACCGCCGGCACCGAACACAAATCAGGGAGAGAGAAATGCCATTCGTCAGTTCCGCCTTGCGCCAGACCGCGCATGCGCTCGTTGTCGCACTGCCGCTCATGGGGCTTGCCGCCACCGCCCACGCACAGGCGGACGGCCTGCCCGGCACGGACCAGCCAGAGGCCCGCGGCCTTGCCATCGCGCAGGAGACCGACAATCGCGACAAGGGATGGGGCGACGCCGAAGCGGATATGGAGATGGTGCTGACCAATGCGCACGGCGACACCAGCACGCGCGAACTGCGCTCCTATTCGCTGGAGCGGACAGACCCGAAGGAAGGCGACTGGAGCCTGATCGTCTTCAACAAGCCGCGCGACGTGGACGGTACGGCGCTGCTCACCCATGCGAAGATTCTCGAGCCGGACGATCAGTGGCTCTATCTCCCGGCGGTAAAGCGCGTGAAGCGCATCTCGTCGGTCAATAAATCCGGCCCCTTTGTC
>CAYSVF010000054.1:0-10997 GCA_964434415.1 uncultured Parvibaculum sp. | reverse complement strand
AAAGCAGCCCAACCAAGCGCGCGGTCCACCGTCCGCACGCACTACGCAACCGTTAACCATCAGGGGGGCATGACGGTCAGGCGCATAATCCAACGCGTGGCGGCAAAGCTCAATGACAGAGTTAATTGTTAGTTAATGCCCGAACGGGGACCTCAGGCGCCGAAAGCAGCCAGAAATGTGCGTACGGCGGCATGGGCGTTTTCCTTGATTTCGGCCTCGCTCGGCGCCGGCGTCACGTTCCAGAGACGCCGATTGTGAATCCAGCCCTGGCTCAAAAGGATCATCTGCCGCGCAGCAAGCACGGGATCCGTATCCGCCCCCAGATAGCCCTCCTCCACCGCGCCGCGAATATAATCGGCCAGATGCTGCTCGGCATTGGCGGGGCCACTATCGTAGAAAGCCTGCCCGACCTCGGGAAAACGGTCGGCCTCGGCATAAACCAGCCGCATCAGGGCGAGGTTCTCCGGCCTCAGCAAGACCTCGAGAAAACGCTCGCTGAATGCGCGCAATACCTCGCCCGGCGCGCCCCCGCCCGCGATCGTGCCGGAAATCTCCGCTTCATGCCGGGCCAGGAAATCCTCGAGCACCGCCCGGAAGAGTTCGCTCTTGGACGCGAAATAGGCGTAGAGCGTCCCCTTGGAACCGCCCACACATGCCGAAATCTCCGACATGGAAGCCCCTGCATAACCGTCACGCAGGAAAATCTCCCGGGCGACCGCCAGAATCTGGCGCCGCTTGCGTTCGCGCCTTTCATCTCCGCTGTCCGGATGCTGCAGCTTGCCCGTTTCCATGACTCTCATTCTTTCGCGAAATGACGACCTTCGCGATTGATTCATTACATTGCCGAAAGATATGCTTCTCCGAAATCGTACCATACCGTACGGTCGAATAAAGCGCGGCAAATGCGCATGGAAGGCCTCGGGAGACCAAATTTCCCGGAAAACCAATAAGAGGAGTGTGCAGCCGTGACGGCACTTCACGCTGATCAAAAATCTGCGGGGACTCCGGCCGCGAAACGGCAGGGGGCATCTCGGTTGGCGAACCTGCTCTGCCTCATCGCCCTCCTCCTGCCGGCCGCAAGCGCCCAGGCCGAGGACGGTGCTGCGCCGGAAAGCAGCCTGCCGGTCCGTGTAGAGGTCGTAGGTGAAGCATCGGGTACCGCAACGCGCCATTTCGTGGGCCGCCTGGAAGCCGTCAGCACGGTCGACCTCTCCTTTGAAGTCGGCGGAAGGCTGGCGAAACTGCCTGTTCGCGAAGGCCAGGTCGTGTCGAAGGGCGACCTTGTCGCCGCCCTCGACCCGACCGATTTCGAACTCGCCGTCCGTCAGGCGGAGGTGCAGCGCACGCTCGCTCTCAAGGAACTTGCCCGTTACAGGAAACTGCTGAAACGGGACAATGTCTCCCAACAGGCTTTCGACAGGGCCCAGGCCGATTTCAGCCTGCGCGACGTCGCACTGGACCAGGCGCGGCGCAATCTCGACTATGCGACCATCGAAGCGCCGTTCCGGGCACTGGTAACGCGCCGCCTGATCGACAATTTCAGCGCTGTTCAGCCCAAACAGAATATTGTCCGGATACAGAACGTCACCGAGATCCGCGTCGCGATCCATGTACCCGAACAGCTCATCCACCTGACCGAAAATGTGAATGCCATAAACGCCGTGGCGGTATTTCCTTTCGCAAAGAACTTCGAACTGCCGCTCGAATATCGCGAGCATGAGACCGAACCCGACCCCGTAACCCAGACCTACAAGGTTACCTTCGGCGCGCCGATCCCCGAAAATGTCCCGTCGCCGGATAAAAAGACGATCCTTCCGGGCATGACCTGCTCCGTGCGGATTCAATTGGCCGAGAACAAGCCCGATGCGGTTTCCGTGCCGCTATCCGCAGTCGATACGGACAGCAAAGGCGGCACCCGCGTCTGGGTGCTCGATAAGGAAAAATCGACCGCTGCACCGCACCCCGTCACGCTAGGACCGGTGCGCTCCGAACGGGTCGTTATTCTCCAGGGACTAAAAAAGGGCGAAACCATCGTCACCGCCGGCACACGGCTTCTGCATGAAGGCGTTCGCGTTCATGCCGTCGAACGGTTCTGAGCGCGCCGAGGGAAACGATTATGGATATTGCAGGCGCCTCGATCGATAAACCGGTCAACACATGGCTCATCGTGGCCATCTGCGTAATCGGTGGGCTCTGGGGCCTGATGACGGTACCCCGTCTGGAAGACCCCAACTTCACCATCAAGAACGCGATCATTTTCACGCCCTATCCCGGCGCCACCGCCGCCGAGGTCGAGGAAGAAGTCACCGAGCATATCGAGTCGGCGCTCCAGCAGCTTCCCCAGCTCAAGGAGGTGACATCGAAATCGACGCCCGGCATGTCCGAGGTGAAGGTGGAGATGAAGGACACCTACGACGCCCGGACCATCCCGCAGGTCTGGGATGAATTGCGCCGCAAGGTCCGCGATGTCCAGTCGAGCCTGCCTCAAAGTGCCGGCCCATCGCGCGTAAATGACGATTTCGGCGATGTGTTCGGTCTCTTCTATGCCGTGACCGCGCCCGATTTCAGCGATCGGGAAATCCGCAACATGGCGACCTTCCTGCGGCGCGAGCTTCTGACCGTGCCGGATGTGGCCAAGGTCGAAACCGCGGGCGAGCTATCCGAAGCCATCTATGTCGAAGTGACGAACGAACGGCTTGCCTCGCTCGGCATACCTCTGGATCAGGTGATCCGCACCCTTCAGGCGGAAAACAGCATTACGCCGGCAGGCGCCATCACGGTGGATGGACGGCGTGTGCGCGTTTCCACCGACCCCGGATTCGATACCGTTTCGCAGATCGAAGCCTTGCGGCTCGGGCGACCGGGGTCGACCGAACAGATCAGCCTGCTCGATGTCGCCAAGGTCACCCGCGAGCCGGTAGAAATACCCGATCACATGATCTGGATCGACGGCCAACGGGCCTTCACCCTCGCCATCGCAGGTGTGAAACACGCCAACATCGTGGATGTCGGCGAGGCTGTGGAAAATCGCCTGGATGAACTCAGGCAGCAATTGCCACTCGGTGTTGAGCTCCACCCCATCTATGAGCAGCACAAGGTCGTCAACGAAGCGATCGACAACTTTATCCTGAACCTCATTCTATCCGTCTCGATAGTGATCGGCGTGCTCTGCATTTTCATGGGCTGGCGCGTCGGGATCGTGGTCGGCATCACCCTGCTTCTCAGCGTGCTGGGCACCTTCCTTTTCATGCGGCTTTTCGGCATTGAGGTGGAACGTATCTCGCTCGGCGCCCTCGTCATCGCAATGGGCATGCTGGTGGACAATGCCATCGTGGTGGCGGAAGGTATGCTGGTGAACATGCAGCGCGGCATGGCGGCGCGTCCCGCCGCCCAGCAGGCCGTCACCCGCACGCAATGGCCCCTGCTGGGTGCCACACTCATCGGCGTCGCGGCATTTTCCGGCATCGGCCTGTCCAATGACGTGACGGGCGAGTTCATGTTCTCGCTCTTCTTTGTGATTGCGGTGTCGCTCACCTTGAGCTGGGTTCTCGCCGTCACCGTCACCCCCATGTTCGGCAACATGCTTCTGCAGGCCGGCAACGGCAATGCCGAAGCCGATCCCTACGACAACGCCGCCGCGCATGGCTATCGCAGCCTTCTGAACCGCATGCTGCGCGCCCGATGGCTCTGCGTGGCCGGTTTCATCGGCGTTACGCTCGGCTGTATCGGCCTTTTCGGCTTCGTCCCGCAATCCTTCTTCGCCGCCGCGAACACGCCGATCTTCTATCTCGACTACCAGCTGCCGGAAGGCACCGACATCCGCACCACGGCACACGACCTGCTGGAGATCGAATCCTATGTTCGCGAGCAGCCCGGCGTTGCCCAGGTCACCACACTGGCGGGCCGTGGCGCCACGCGCTTCATGCTGACCTACGATCCGCATCAGCCCGATCCTTCCTATGGCCAGCTCATGGTCCGCATGGATGACCGGGACGACATCCCGGCGCTGACGCGAAGCCTGCGCAAAACACTGGGCGAGCGCTATCCCGATGCGCAGATCCGAACCAAACGCATCGTCTTCGGACCGCCCTCGGACGCCCGGATCGAAGTTCGTTTCTCCGGCCACTCCCCCGAAACGCTGCGCGCCCTGGGCGACAAGGCAATAGCCATCCTTCAGAAGAATGGCGATATCATCGATATCCGGCAGAACTGGCGGAACAAGGAACTCACCATCCGCCCGGTCTTCAACGAGGAACGTGCTCGCATCGCCGGCATCACGCGCACCGACCTTGCGCGCGCCATGCGCTTTGCAACGGACGGCATCAAGGCCGGCACCTATCGCGAAGGCGAGCGCCAGATCCCCATCGTGGTTCGCCCTCCTAACAAGGAGCGCCTCGATGTATCGCGACTTGAAGACCGTCTCGTCTCCGGCTCCGGCGAAGCAACCTATGTGCCGGTCACGCAGATCGTGGACCGGTTCGAATTCGTCCCCCAGGACACGGTCATTCGCCGCCGGGACCGCATCCGAACCCTTACCGTGCAGGCCCAGCCGCGCGGCGAAATCACCGCCAGCCAGGCGCGGAACGAAGTGCTGGAGCAGATCGAGGCAATCGAGCTGCCGCCGGGCTATTCGGTCAACTGGGGCGGCGAGTACGAAAATTCGAAAGAAGCGCAGGGTTCTTTCGCATCGCAGCTTCCCATCGGCCTGACCGCCATGCTGATCATCTCGATCCTGATGTTCGGCAAGATCCGGCAGCCGCTCATCATCTGGCTGCTGATCCCCATGTCGATTTGCGGCGTCACGCTTGGCCTTCTTGTCAGCGGCCTCTCATTCAGCTTCGTGGCGCTGCTGGGCTTTATCAGCCTGTGGGGCATGCTGATGAAGAACGCCATCGTCCTGATCGACGAGATCGACCAGCAGATCGACAGCGGCAAGGAGAAGCACGCAGCCCTGATCGATGCGAGCATCAGCCGTCTGAGGCCGGTTTTCCTTGCCTCTGTCACGACCATCCTCGGCATGATCCCGCTGCTGACGGACGCCTTCTTTGCCAATATGGCGGTCACGATCATGGGGGGGCTGGCTTTTGCAACGGTCCTCACCCTCGCCGCGGTGCCGGTGCTCTATTCGCTCTTCTTCCGCATCCGCTATGAGAAGGACACGGGCGCACAAGCTGCGAGCTAATCCGTACCGGCCATCAGCGCCCGCCAGAGCTTGTCGCCCATTTCCCGCGCGCCGGAGGGGCGCAAATGCACATGGTCGGGCCAGGCGCGCGGCGGGGCCTGCGTAACCCAGCGATGGATCGCGCAGCGCCCGCCCATCGCGTCTTCGCCATCCCAGAACCAGGCTCCTTTTTTCGCCGCGACCGCCTGCTGAAGCTTTCGTAGCTTGTCGAGTTTGGGCGGCGTCACCCAGCCATCGCCGCATGGCTCACCGGCCCCGCTGTCACGCGCACCGTCAAAGGCGCCGAGCAGGGCGATGGAGGCCTGTGGCGCTATCCGCCTCAGCCGGTCGATTAAGGCGGCAAGGCGCTTCCGATAGGCCGCCAGGTCGAGCCCATCGTCGAAACCTTCATTGGTGCCATATCCCAGAATGATGAGATCGGGCCGCCGCCGCTCGATTTGCGCATCGGCGATATCGTCCCGCCAGCGCGAGACGATATCGAGCCGCGCCGCCACCACCCCATAGCTGTCATACCGAACGCCGCCCGCATTCTCTTCAGAGCGCCGCACACCCCAGCCCAGAACACGCACCGGACCGCCATTGCCGACCGGCGACAGCCTCAGATGACGGGCTTGCGCGGCGGGCACGTAAAGCGTCACCAGCCCCGGCGTCTCGCGATAGGTGGAAAGCCGTAAAGGCGCGGCATCGTCGATGGCTAGCGAGAGGTACCCCGTATCGGGCGCTCCGGCGACTTCCACCTCCACGCCATCGAAGGGTTCGTCCGCGTCCAGCACCATTTCCGCATCGGCGCGCGCCGCGCTTGCCACGAAACCCTGTATGCCGAATGCCCCATGCGCATCGGCAGGCAGGCTCGACCTCACCTCCCACTCCCCGCTCATGGAGATCCGGTAGCCCTGCACCGAGTAATATTGATAGGGCGCGCCGGGTTGCAGCCCTCGCCCGGCATTGCCGTAACGCTCGTTCCACAGCTTGCGCATTTCGCCGGTCAGATGGTCGAGCGAGATATGGCTGTCCCCCAGATGCAGAATGGAAACAGGTCGTGTACGCGTACCGTCTTCGACGGCGGCAAGGGCTGCATGAAACTTCTCAAGACCAGACACGGCACCGCCCTCATTCGCTACAGCGCAACCACCGGTCATGAACAGGATCGTCGAAGCGAAAACCGCCATCCGCGCCGCTATGCGCAAGCAACCCATATGCTCAATTGGTCCGACCGAGCCAGCGCCAGTCATCGCTCCGCCCTGGACGTAAAACCGGCATCGGTGCCGCATTCTCCGCAACCTGCTCCGACTTCTTCGGCTTGGTTGGCGGCACTGTCGCTTCGGCCATCTCAATGGAGGTCGGCGCACCTTGCTTCAGACCCTGCTTTACGCGATCGGCCATCCGCTTGCCGAGAAGCTCATAGCCGGCCATGGAAAAATGGATGCCGTCTTCGGCACGCAGAAGCCGCTTGCGCCCGAACCTGTCTGCGCCATAAGCCTCATAGGCCCCATTCTCATCGGTGCCGAGGTCCCGCGTCCGCACGAACCGGATGCCTTCCTTGCGCGTCTCTTCCTCGAAGATACGATTGAACTTCTGCATATCCACATCGAATCCCGACGAGCGCATCACGGGAAGCTCCATCCAGTAAATCTGCGCGCCGGTCTTCTTCAGCGTGTCGATGAATTCCTCCACGCGCTCCGCATAGATCTTCTCCCACTCGGTAGAAAAGCGTGCATAGCGCTTGCCGTTCACGACCATGGCCTGCCGGTCGTTCGTTCCCATCACCACCACGGCGATATCGATAGGCGTATCGGCGGCGATCTCCTCGACGACCTTGTTCCAGTTGTAATAGTCGTGCCGGACGAGCCCCGTCGCAACCTTCGATTTCTTGATGACCTTGAACTGCTTGTCCTTGCGCAGCACGTGGTAGAGACCCGCCCAGAGTCCGTCGCCCAGCGAGTCCCCCAGCACCACGAGATTATACGGACCCTTATGTGCCGCAGGCTTCGGGTTCACCGCGGGCGCTGCTGGCTTCGCAGGCACAGCCCCCTCTTCGGTAAGCGCCGCCTCGCTGACGCCGCCGCCGCCGGCAGAGACCGCCGCATCTGAGAGACGCTGGCTCGGCGTTATGGCCATGGGGTCGGCATGGGCCGGGAAAGGCACTGCGAACGGCACCATGGCCGCCAACAGCAATGCTGCCGCCACCCTCCTGCCAGCCATCGACAATTCCAGCTTCAACTCAACCCCCTGGGACCACCCAATCATCGGCATAGCGCCGCAATGGCACGCTTTCGCACCCGAACGCTTGCTTTCTTCCCATCAATGCAGCGCTCATGCCCAACCGGAGCCCTGCCAATGTCCCGTATCGGGACACAGTCTAAGGGCGTCATAGAGCGATGCAACGGAGGATGGAAGAGGGAGGTAACCCAGATTGGGTCAGCTGGCGTGCCGGAGTATCTCCGATACAACACGCTCCAGTTCCTTCAGCGAGGCGCATGTCACGGCCTTGTCGCAATAGGGCTGAAGCCGCCGCATTTCGCTATCGCCGCTGTTCCACATGGAGCGGCCTTCGGGATTGAGCCAGATCACCCGGCGTGCGCGCTCATGCACCTTATGCAGCAGGTCGCTACGCGGATCGCCATAGTTCGAGCGCGCATCGCCGAGGATGAGGATCGTGGTGCGGTGATCGATATCGTCGAGCGCGAGATCGGTAAAATCCTCGAACGCCTTGCCATAGTCGGTCGACCCGCCGCCATGCTCCTGCAGCGCGGTCGCCATCGCCATTTCGATGTCTTCCGTCTTGAAGAGATCGGTCACCTCGCCCAACCGGCCGGAAAACGCGAAGCTGCGCACATCCGGCAGCACTTCCTGCATGGAATAGAGGAACATCAGCAGGAAACGCGAGACCTGCGCCACCGAACCGGAGACATCGCAGATCGCCATCACCTTGGGCCGGTCCACTTTCTTCTTCTTCCAGATCGTATGGAAGAGCAGCCCGTCGAATTCGATATTGGCGCGGATCGTCCGGCGCACATCCAGCACGCCGCGTTGCGTCACCTTGCGGCGGCGCGAATGCAGCGCCACAAGCTTCTTCGCCATCTTGCGCACGAGTTGGCGAATGACCTTGATGTCGGAGCGGTCCACATTGGTGAGACGCACCTGGGACAGCACTTCCTCGCGGAGCTGACGCCCCGCATTGGCGGTGAAGATTTCGAGCTGCTTTTCGACATAGTCGCGCACTTGCTCGCGCAACCCGTCGCGCGCTTCGCGCAGATTTTCCGCTCCCTCTTCATTGCCGGAAGCCTGCCGGCGGTCGATCTCCTCGTTCAGCCCGTCTAGGCCCATCGCCTCCATGATCCGCCGTGTGTAGAGGCCACGCTGCGTGAAGAGCCGGATATTGTTCAGCTGTGCTTCCCGTGCGCCCTCGGCGAGCGCCATCTGCAATTCGGTCTGGTCGCCGCGTTCCAGAAGCGCCACGAGATCGCGTTCCGTCGCCGCGCCATCGCCGGCTTCGGTCGCACCGCCACTGCCCCCGCCGGAAGAGGGGCCGCCTTCGCCCTGCTGTCCTTCGCCGCTTTGCCCACCCTGGCCTTGGCTGTCGCTTTCCTGCTCGCCGCTTTCGGCATCGCCCTCACCGTCGCCGCCATCGGCTTCCGTTTCGGCGTTACCGTTGGCCGCTTTCTGGTTCTTGAACTGGTCGAACGCGAAATAGCGGTCGAAGGTCTCGTCGAAAGAGGTCTTCTCCTCCTCGGACTTCGCCAGCACCTGTCCCAGCGCATCCTTCAGCACCTGCCGGTCGTCATAGCCGACAAGCTGAACGACATCGCCCGCATCGATGGTTTCCGAGGTCGACACACGAACGTCGGAAGCCCGCAGCGCCCGAATGAAATCGCCGAGAACATCGCTCATTGCCGCTCTACTCCGCCGCGGCCTGCGCCTTCGACGTCAGCGCATTCAGCTCGCCATCGACATTCTCGATATCGTCCTGGAACTTCAGCAGGACGTTGAGCGTCTCGCGCACCATGTCGACACCCAAATCCTCCGCATGCAACAGGACCAGCGTGCGCGCCCAGTCGATGGTTTCGCTGACGGCGGGCTTCTTTTTCAGATCGAGTTCACGAAGGCCCTGGACGAAACTGACGAGCTGCTCACGCAGCTTTTCGGACGCCTCGGGCACGCGCGCCGCGATGATCTTCTTTTCGAGCGCGGCTTCCGGGAACGGAATGTAGAGATGCAGGCAGCGTCGTTTCAGCGCATCGCCGATCTCGCGCGTATTGTTGGAGGTCAGGAACACGATAGGCGTCGTGCGCGCCTTGATCGTGCCAAGCTCCGGCACCGAAATCTGGTAGTCGGCCAGCAGCTCCAGCAGGAAAGCCTCGAACTCGTCATCCGACTTGTCGATCTCGTCGATCAGCAGCACCGCGCCGCCCGGCTGCCACAGCGCCTTCAAGAGCGGCCGCGGTTCCAGAAACTCTTCGCTGAAGAAGGTGTCGTCGAAATCATGCAGCCGCGCCATGGACTCTTTCAGCCCATGCGCGCCGGTCATCAGATCGCCGAGCTTTTCCTTCAGCACCTGCGTGTAGAGGAGCTGCTTGCCGTATTTCCATTCGTAAAGCGCCTTGGCCTCGTCGAGGCCCTCATAGCATTGCAGCCGGATGAGCGGCTTGCCGACGAGTTCCGCCGTTGCCTTGGCAAGCTCGGTCTTGCCCACGCCGGGCGGACCTTCGATCAGCAGCGGCTTTTGCAGCCGCTGTGCCAGGAAGATCGAAGTCGCGATCTGGCTCGAGCAGATATAACCGCTCTTCTCGAAGCCCGATCTGATCTCGTCGATTGCATTTGTCGAAGAACTCAACGCCCTACTCCCGATAGTCCAGTTTCTTGTTGGCGGCACATTATCATGGGCAAGGGGCCGCGCCTAACGCCCCGTCAGCCCCGGCCTGACCACCGCTGCACGACACCCCGTCTGATTTTGAACGATCGCGCCGCTGGCGTCGCCGCCAGCCGAGGCTATAATCGCCGCCAAATACTCAAAAGAAGCGACATCAGGGAGAAACGAGATGACGGCTATCAATGACGTCGGAGATCTGACAGTAGAAGGCGATATCGGGGTCCTGACCCTCAATTCGCCGCCGGTCAACGCCCTGTCCGCGCCGGTGCGCGAGGCAATCCACGAAGGCATCAAGCAGGCCATCGCCGACGACAAGGTGAAAGCGATCGTCCTCATCTGCGACGGCCGCACTTTCATCGCGGGCGCGGACATAACGGAATTCGGTAAAGCCCCGTCGGGCCCCAGCCTCTTCGACGCGCAGGACATGATCGAGAACGCGCCCAAGCCCGTCATCGCCGCCATTCACGGCACGGCACTTGGCGGTGGCCTCGAGGTCGCACTCACCTGCCACTACCGCGTGGCCGTCCCCTCCGCCAAATGCGGCCTGCCGGAAGTCAATCTCGGCCTCCTGCCCGGCGCAGGCGGCACGCAGCGCCTTCCCCGCATCGTCGGCGCCCAGAAGGCGCTTGAGATGATGACGGCCGGCACCCATGTCGGCGCGAAGCAGTGCCTCGAGATGGGCCTCGTCGATGAACTCGCGGAAGAAGGCAAGCTGCGCGAAGGCGCCATCACCTTTGCCAAGAAGGTACTCGCCGAAAACCGTCCGCTGGTGAAAATCCGCGAGCAGAACGACAAGGTCGAAGCCGATCGCGGCAAGCCGGAAATCTTCGAGAATTTCCGCAAGGCCAATGCCCGCAAGTTCCGCGGTTTCCTCGCGCCGGAATACAACATCCAGTGCATCGAGGCGGCGGTGAACCTGCCCTTCGAGGAAGGCATCAAGGTCGA
>CAYSVF010000053.1:0-11070 GCA_964434415.1 uncultured Parvibaculum sp. | reverse complement strand
TTCGAGCCGGTCTTCTTGAAGGTGCCGATGGTCGCCATTGTAAGTCTCCGTTTTCGGTTCCCGAGCCCGCACCATTGCGGCCTCGATGGCGATCGGTTGGCCGGAGGCGATCGACGGCGCACCCCGAAGGGGCCTGACAGCTAAGGAGGACTTTCTTGTCTCGCAAGGAATGGCGGCGAAGCCGGCAGGGGAAGAAAGTTTGACGCGGCTGTTGCGTCATAGGCGATCGAGGCGCAGCCGACCTTCGGCCAGATCAGGCCATTAAAGAGGCCGTTTGGAACGGTCGAGGGACGGTTAGAGACGGAGAGGATGGCGGCCGTCCCGCATCGGCAAAACGGCGTCATGGCAATGCTCACCGGCTTCGTCTCCTCCCGGCAGGCCATCGCTGCTGCATGGTGGCCTCCACCGCGCTCAGGGAGATCGCTGCGCCCGGTGCAGTATGCCGCCGAGACATGGTTGTGCCACGGCAGCGCTCGGACGAGGGCCGCTTCTGGGCCCAAGCATCGATCCGCGCCCACGCTTGCATCACAACAGCTCAGATGACGTGGGCGGCCAACACCCATCGCTGCTCTGGTTCCGTCGCAACGGTAAAGACGAAGATCAGGCTCGTGCGAGATCCCGGCCGGACTGGCTTGGGGCCGCCGCCATTCCCGCGACCCGCACGAAGGCGGTGGTGCCGACTGCGACCGCGCCGATGACGGAGAACGTGAGCTGCCATCCGTCGGACGGCATGAGGTGCTTCACGATACCATGGGTCGCATGGAAACCGGCGATCGCCGCCGGCGCGACGAAGGCGGCGGCGACGGTGAGTTTCAGCCACATTGAGCGAACGAAGGTCATCAGCAAATGCCCAGCCGCCAGAGTGATGGCGGCCGCGACGACGCCAACCAAGATCGCGCCGGGAATGCCGGCGCCCGTGCCGTGCGCCCAGGCGCCGGCGGTCACGCCGATGAACGCCGGCAACGCGAAGACGGCGAGCGCGAACAGCAGCCAGCAAAGCAGGCCGATCGCTGCGAGGGATGCAAGTATTGCTAGGATGATCATGGTGGTGGCCTCCGTAAGGACAAGGTCTGACGGTCGCGCCTTCCACCACCACCACGGCGCACCCGAAATATAGCGCAAGACCGGCAGTGCCGGGAGCGAAAATCTTCGATTTCCGCTCTGCCGGCCAGCGCGCGCGCTTTAGGGGGCGAAGGGGTCGATCTCATGGACGATGGCGGCGATGTCGCCGTCGTACTCGCTGGCGGGCGTAACCGAGTTATCCTGACTCTGTGTTCTGTCTTACCGCTGTGACGTTCGCAGCACACGATCAACGTTGACGACATTCCCCTTCGCTTGAGGTGAGGCGATGCGATTTTCCCGCCGGGACGGGCTCGAGCCCGTCCCGGCGGGAAAATCGCGGCCGAGGAGAACAGGATGCCCCAGCTCTTCTTCACGGATCTTTCGACGCTGCGGCAGTCTGTTACGGTTGATGGCGTCGTCCACAGGCTGTCGGTGGATGAAGTCGCAGCCGCCGAGAAGCTGAACCTCGTGGACGGCATGCCGTTCATTCTTGGCGATGACGATAGCTACGATCACGACCTGAACCGGTTCTTTCGAGCTTGCCCCACGTTGGGGGTTCGTTCGCCCAACAGCTTGCGCGCCTATGGTTGGGATATCCTGATCTGGATGCGCTTTCTTGCCGAGCGCCGAGACAACAGAGCCCTCTGGGCGGCTGATCGGCACGATGTCGCAGCCTTCCATGCGGCGCGACGTCTGGCGCTTCCTCCGGCGCGCATCTCGGCCGCGAGCTGGAACCGGTCGGTAGCAGCGCTCGACAAGCTTTACCGATGGGCTCTTGAAGAGGGAATGATCGCCAAATCGCCTTTCACCTATCGGCAATCATGGCGACGGACGAACGGCGGCGGGGCCATAGCGGTCGCTGCCAATGTTGCCACCGAGCGCGGCGCACGGACACGCGATATCCGGTTCCTTTCCCTGGATCGGTATCTCCTGTTTCGCGAGATCGGCTTGCGTGGTCGTCTTCCAGACGGGAGCGAGGATCCCACCTGGCAGGGCCGCAACAGCGAGCGCAATGCGTTGTTCGCCGAATTGCTCGTCACGACGGGCCTGCGGCTCCAGGAAGCGGCAAGTCTGCTCTGGATCGAGTTCCCGAGGACGGAGCCGGTCGGTGCATTGAGGAGCCGATCTTTCCGACTGGCGCCGGCCATTGCCAAGGGTAGCAAGGGGCGCGAGATCCGCTTGCCCGAGCGCGTGCTGAAGCGTCTGCATGAATACGCGGCGTTGGAACGGACCAATGTCCTCATGCGCCTTTCGCAACCGCGCAATAGGTCAATCGAACATCCGATCCGTGTCGTCAGCCACGATCGGGGAAGGCTCCTTCTGGAAAAGGACACAGTTCGAGCCAGAGTCGACGTGCTGGCGCCGCGCGAACGCAGCCGCTTGGTATGGGCGGAAACATCCGAACCATTGTGTCTTTGGCTGGCGGAAGGGGCGCGGCCCATGCCCCCGGCCGCTTGGGAGGTGGTCTTCCGGAGGGCAAGCGTACGGTGCAGGCGGTTCGGGATCGACCTCGACGTCACTCCGCACATGATGCGCCACACCTTTGCGGTTCATATGCTGTCGCTGCTCGTGCGTGAACAGATCGGATGGGTACTCGACGAACGCCGATCCCATATCGGCGCGGCGTACCGCCGCTTGATTGGCGATCCTCTTCTGAAGTTGCAGCGTTTGCTGGGCCATAGCCGCATCGAAAGCACTCACATCTACCTGGATTGCATGGAAGAAAGCCAGGAAATGATCGACGCTGCGGTCGAGGCCTGGGAACTGCGCGTTAATGCTGGTGGACCCCTGTGATGAAACGCGGTCGTCGTGCCACCTTCCCAGTTGGAATCGAATTGTTCGACACTCAAGAGGAAAATCCGCAAAATCCGCTCGTCTTCGTCCTTCGGACGGAAGATGCCGGGAGGATCGACGTCAATCTGTCTTCCTGGCCGCTGACGGCGCTGACCCATGAGGTTGCGCCATTCCTGCAGGAGTATCTCCACCGGATGGGGCCGGCACCACTCTGGAAAACCGCAGGCACCTTTATCCGCCGTCTGCGGCGGTTCTGGCTGTTCCTGGAAGGGGCGTCGGTAAAACCTCGTCGTCTCGACGACTTAACTCCGGCGGTAATCAATGCCTATGAGGACTGGCTGGAGCAGAACGGCGGCGAGCGACCCAATCAGCGCAATGTGCTCGGTGCTCTGATCGGGGTGCTGCGCGTCGCCGCCGAGCTCAATCCTGAAAGGCTTCCGCCCGAAACACTGTTGCGCCTGAAATACATCGGTCACGGCGAGCACGGCGTCTCAAAGCCGCGCGATGCCTACAGTGGGAGGATTGCCTCGACGTTGCTGCAGGCAGCGATGCGCCAGATCATCGAGGCTCGCGACCGGATAGCGACGGGCGAGGCTCTGCCTCCCCCACTTCTGGATGTAGGCCGTGATCCAGAATTGCGCCGTCGCTATGACCTAGTGGTCGAACAGATTGTGACGGCGGGAGTAGTCGCCGGGGAAGGCGCGCTGTTCGACAATCTGCGCTACCACGCTCATAGATGCGGGCTCGAGCCGCCTCCGGTCGAGGAACTGCATGCCGGCTTCCATCTGACCCGGTACGATGTCGTCGGCTTCCTCGTCTGGCTGTCCTTGACGACCGGCATGGAGATCGAAGCGCTGCGTGGGCTTGAGGCTGACTGCTTGCGCAATCCCAACCGGGGTTATGTCGAGATCGAGTATCGAAAGCGGCGCGCGCATCATGCCCAGTGGAAGCGCTTGCGTGTCCGCGATGGCGGACGGGAGACGCCCGGAGCCGTCCTGCGGCTGGCGATCAAGCTGACGGAAAAGGCTCGGCAGCACACTGGATCGAGCAAGCTCTGGATCACCTGGAAGCCGGGGCGCCTGTCGTCGCCGAAAAAGCTGGGGACCTGCGTGGCCGCGTTTGTCGAGAAGTACGGAATCGTCGATGACGCCGGAAAATCGCTGGCGCTCAATCTCTCCAGGCTGCGCAAGACCCAGAAGGCTGACTGGTATAAGCGGACCGGAGGGCAGTTGGAGAACTTTGCCGTCGGCCACACGGTAGCGGTGGCGGCCAACCATTATGCCGACATCCCCGCCCTTCGGCATCTGCATGAGCAGACGATAGTCGAGGCACTGACCGACGCGATGGCGCCGGCTCTGCGACCTTGGATCGTTGTGCCCGCGGATGAAGCCCGGCTGCGAACCTCAGCCGACGCGACCGGGCTGCCGGTGCCGTCGGAAAAGATCGGCCCGCTCCTGGACGGAGAGCAGGATCTTTGGCTGGCGGCGTGCAGCAACTTCCGCGTCAGCCCTTTCGGTCGGGAAGGCGAAGCCTGTCCGACGCCGTTCTGGGGGTGCCTGGAATGCTCCAACGCGGTCATTACCGCACGGAAACTACCGGCGCTGATCGCGTTCCAGGCGTTCATGGACGAGCTGCGGGAGGCGTTGCCTTCTGGCGACTGGAACGAGAAATTCGATCGGCCATACCGCAGGATCACGGAGCAAATTCTGCCGATGTTCCCGTCCTCCGTCGTCGGAGGCGCACGGGTTGAGGCGGCAGAATCCTCGGCGCGGTTGCTCTATCTTCCGCCGGAGGCTTACGGCTCATGACCACTACCTCTCCTTTGAACGATGAGCGTGCCGTCTCACGCCTCAGGGTCGATGACGACATCGTTTTGGCTTCGATGCCTCTCAGGGATGGTACCGACCGAGCGGCGCTCTCGCGGTTCGGCGATGATGTCTGGGATATGGCGCCGGCGATGTTCAACATGGCCAGAAAGGCCTTTCGAACGGTCGACTTCGGCGTGATCCCCTGCGCGGCAGAGCGGTTGCTTGCGAAGGAATACATCTATGCCTGGATGAATGAACGGCGCGCCGACGGTGAGCCGCGGTTGCGGCCAGTCTCCGGCCATACTGCGCTTGCGACGCTGCGCCGGTTCCTGGACTTCGTGCGCTCGCGGATCGGCAAGCTCGATCTGGCAAACGTCGATCAGGATTTGATCGATGCATACGCGACCCATCACCGGGCGCGGCCGATCACGCCGGGGCGCGTGGGTGTGTGCCTCAGGCCCATCGTCCAGCTTCATCGCCTGGCGCCCTATCTGACGTGCGGTGGCATCACCTTCACCCCGTGGCGCGGCCGACCGGTCTATCGGGCAACCGGCCAGGGAACGCGCTGTTCGGAAAACCGGACCGCGCGCATCCCGGAGCCGGTCATCGGCGCAATGCTGCGATGGGCCTTGAAATATGTCGAGCACCTCTGCGACGACATCTTCACTGCCCGGGCTGAAGCCGATGCACTGAACAGCCGGTTCGCAGCACGCTCGCGCGCCCGCCACACGCGGCCCGCGGTAATGCTGGCCTCCTGGATCGACAAGCGTCGCGAGGAAGGAAGAGGCATTCCTGTCTGGGAAAGACCTCTTTCGATCGGGGGGCTGACCGGCAGATTGTCGCGGGGCGGCAGGTTTGATGGCGAGGTCATCAATCTGAAGCTCCTGACGATGCAATGCGGGCTGCATCTCACCACCGTCCACAAAGATCCGGCCCTGTTGTCGATGGTTCATGATGCTGTCGACGAGCTTGGGTTCGAGGTGGGCGGGATGGACACGCCGATCTCCCCGGATCCCGACACGGGGCGACCGTGGCGGGAGCGCTTCGATGCCATCAGCCTGGCGCGGGAAGAACGGCACCTGCAGACGGCCGCCTATATCGTGTGTTGCTATCTGACGGGCATGCGCGACGGTGAGGTGCAGTCGCTGCGATCCGGCTGCCTGAAACGGAATCTCGACCGGGACGGGCGAACAGAAAGGCTGGCGATCGAGGGCGTGACCTGGAAGGATCGCGGCGCTCGCGGCGAACAGGTCGAATGGATCACCATCGAGGCCGCCGTCCAGGCGATCCGGGTTGCCGAGCGTCTTTCGGAACGATTCCGCCGGAATGCGGGGACAGAGCGGCTATGGCTTGCCCTTGACGACCGCGAGACGAACAATGCCGAGACGCCGATACTCATCGCCAAGAAGATCAACCAATTCCGAGAACATCTCGATGAGCGATATGGCGCGGACGATAGTCCTGTGATCCCCCGAGTGGGAGAAGACGTCTGGCGCTTCAACACCCGTCAGTTCAGGCGAACGCTGGCCTGGTACATCGCGAACCGGCCCTTCGGGGTTGTCGCCGGCAAAATCCAGTACAAGCACGCCTCCGTGGCCATGTTCAACGGCTATGCCGGCTCGTCCGCATCCGGCTTCAGGCAGGAGGTCGAACAGGAACTGGCGCTCGGACAACTCGACGACATCATCGACTACTTCGAAAACCATCGACGCGGTCACGGTCCAGGCGGACCCGCCGGTAAGCGCGTCGGCGTGGAACTGGAGCGGGTCGGCCGCGAACTCGGCCCGCTTCCGGGGCAACTGGCCGATCGCAAGCGCCTGAAGGCGATGCTGGCGCATCTGGCGCGCACGCTGCATGTCGGATATCTGAACGACTGCTTCTTCGACCCATTGACGGCGCTCTGCCTGCGGGAGTCTGAGAAACCTTCAGCCTCGGTGCCGGTCCTGTCGCGATGCGCGCCCGACCGATGTCCCAACGCCTGCCTCGTCGAGCGACATCTCCCGCCATGGGAAGCCTCCATTGCACAGGCGGAGGATCTTCTCGCCGACAAGCGTCTCTCCCCGCTGCAACGCGAAGCGCTGCGCCTAGACAACGACAGAAAACGCAGGCTCATCGCGCCGTTGAAGGAACGCACATCATGAAGCCGGTCAGTGCAGCCACGGAACAGGCGCTTCGTGAGGCGATGGCGCGCCTCCTTTATGGGTGCCCCCGCGTGGCTGATGGCAGGCTGACGGTTGTGAATCTGGCCATCGAGGCAGGTGTCAGTCGCGCGACCGCGAACCGCGCTTCCGAGGTGCTGGAAGCCTTCCGCCATGCAGTTGCCGAGTCGAGAGCCCGGCGCAACGCGACGGATCGGCCGGCGGGGACGGCCCGGGCCGAACAGGAGCGGCGCGCCGTCGAAACCGTGCTCGCCCAGCATCGTCAAGTCCGCGCGCTGTGCCAGCTTATGGAACGGCGGCGCGATAACCGCACCGCCGACGTCATACCGATCATCGGCAGGAAACGCCCTTGACGCCGATTGTGCTCACCCGGCGCAGCAGGAGAGTTTGGCGATGTCCTTGCCGAACGAAAGTGCTGCGAGCTTCAGCCCCTCGACCGTGGTGAGGTAAGGAAAGATCGTGTCCGCGAGGTCATCGACGGTGAGACCCTGGCGGATCGCGAGAGCCGCGGTCTGAATGCTGTCGGCACCTTCCGGCGCGAGGATGTGGGCGCCGAGCAAACGACCGCCAGCAGCATCGGCCACGAGCTTGATAAGCCCACGAGTGTCGCGGGCGGCGAGTGCGCGCGGCACCTGATCGAGACCGATCGTCGAAACGCGGATCTCATGCCCCGCCGCACGCGCCGCCGCCTCGGTGAGACCTACGCTTGCGACCTGCGGATCGGTGAAGACGATAGCGGGCATGGCGCTGTTATCGTAGCGCAGGCTGTCGCCATTGAGGGCGTTCTTGGCGGCGAGCTTGGCGCCATAGGCGGCCATGTAGACGAACTGGTCGCGGCCGGTGACGTCGCCGGCGGCATAGACGCCAGCCTTGGTCGTGCGCATGCGGTCGTCGACCACGATGCCGCCCTTCGCCGAGACGGTGATCCCGTGCTCGGCCAGCCCAAGGCCTTCGATGTTGGGCGTGCGGCCCGTGGTGATCAGCACCTGATCGGCGTCGATCTGGACATCGTGACCGTCACGCGTGACGGTCAGTGACGCTCGGCCCTCGGTTTTGCGGATCGCGCGGTAAGCGATGCCGGAGATAACGGTGATGCCTTCATCCTCGAAATACCCCGTGAGCGCCGCGCCGATCTCGGGCTCGGCCTCGGGGAGCAGTCGGGACCGGCAGACGAGGGTCACCTTGACGCCGGCACGGGCGAACATCTGGGCGAGCTCCGCGCCGATATAACCGCCGCCGATCACCAGCAGCGATCGCGGCAGTTCCTCGAGGTCGAGCGCCGTCGTACTGGTGAGATACGGTACGGTCTCGAGGCCAGGAATAGCAGGAACTGCCGGCCGCGCGCCGGTTGCGATAATGATCTTGCCAGCGGCAATACGCGCGCCGTCAACTTCGACACCGCCGTCGAGGAGGCGAGCCGGCCCGTCGCGATAGGCGATACCATTGTACGCGGGGAGCAGGTCCGCGTATTTGGCCTGGCGCAGCCCAGACACGAGCGTGTCCTTCTGACGAACGGTTCCGCGCCAGTCTGTCAGTTCGGCTTCAGCAGTAATGCCGGCAAAACGTGCCGCCACGCGAGCGTTATGAAGCGTCTCGGCCGCGCGGATCAGGGTCTTCGACGGCACGCAGCCGACATTGACGCAGGTGCCGCCGATGGTGCCACTGCCGATGAGCGCCACCTGTGCGCCCTGATCGGCGGCCGTGATCGAGGCCGAGAAGCCGGCCGAGCCGGCGCCGATGACGACGAGATCGTAAGCGCCTCCATTGCGACCGTTTGTGCGCAAGGGTCGGTTGGCGACCACCAGGCTCTTCGACGCCACATCGAGACCAGCGAGGCTCGGCCCGAACAGAGCACGGCCGGCTTCCAGTCCTTCCTCGATCGACAGCCGGAAACCTGGCTCGTCGGTGGAACGTTCGTCGCGCCAGGCGGAAAGATGCTCGTCCGAGCAGAAAAAAGCGGTCGTCGCGCAGAGCGAGCTCGCGGCGCAGCCGCCTTCATAACGGACGCTCTGCCACATGACGGCCGACTGTGGCTCGACGTCGGCGAGTGCCCGCCCTCGGTCCTGCGTGGTGATCCGGATCAGTGCGCCGCAATGGCCGCAGGGCGAGGCGATCGCGGTGTCGCGATCGGTCATGGCACCGATGCCCAGCGCGTCGACCGCGCACATTGCATTCAGCGTGCGTCCGTCCAGAGTGACCCGATGGCCGGTGTTATGATCGCTGAACGGATAGGCGCCGACGATCAGCTCGCCATCGAGAACGACGAGGTCGCGCCGGCGGAGCTCGTCGAGCAGTGGCCGGATGACCATCTCACTGAGTTTTGTACGCTCCGCAAGCGCGCTTATGGTCGGGGCACCCCCGTGGTCGGCGTAGAGTCGGAGCAACGCAACACGCACCCTGTCGGTGGCGGGATCGTAACCGCTCCAGCGATTGAGCACGTGGTCGGACCCGACCATCGCCTGCAGAGCGTTCTTGACCACAGGCGACGTGACCGCCGACCAATCCGGAAACGTTACGCCCGGTCGAACGGCAAAGCTCGCCAGTGTCGCGGGCTGAGAAACGGCCGGGTTGTCCCGGGAGGAGGTTGCACAGCAATCGTTCATGGCTTCACGCCTTCCTTGCGAATCTTCGTCTCATAGGCCGTGGCTCTTGCCCGGCGATGATGGGGCCCCCACGCGCCGAAGCCGAAGCCCGCGACGATCAGGGGAAGCACCACTGCACCCACACCTGTCAGCCACGTGCCAAGACCCGCCAGAGACAGGCCGACGGCGAGGAGCGGCGCCGCGCAGCAGATCGCGGCGAGGACGGCGCCAACGGCACCTGCGCGGATTACGGCGCGATCAGTCATCTAGCTGCCTTGCTGCGTCGGGTGGGCCGGATAACCAGCATTCATGCTGGCGGCTGCGATGGCATCGGTGCTCGTCTTAGCGTCGTCGAAGGTCACGGTCGCGGACTTCGCCTCGAAGGAGACGGTCACCTTCGCGACACCGGGGATTGCCGCCATCGTGGTCTTCACGATGTAGGGGCACGAGGCGCAGGTCATGTTGTCGACGGCAAACGTCACAGTGCGTTCGGCGGCGAAGGCGGCAGGCGCAGTCATCACCGACGCGATCAAAGTGAAAGCGCTCAAACTCTTCCTCATGGGGTAGTCTCCTCTTGGTGTCAGGCGGAAAGCAGCAGCGGCGCGACGTAGTCGAAGGCGAAAGCAGCGGCGACGAGTACGGTCGCGAACCAGAGCGCGATCTGAACGAGGCGGCTGGGGACGGCGCGCGTGCAGGCAGCCCCATCGGCACAGGCCTGTCGCGGCTTCCAGTAGACAAGGTAGAAGCCGTAGCCGAGCATGCCCGCCGTTGCGGCGACAAACAGTGGCTTGTAGGGCGCAAGCGCCGTCAGATTGCCGATCCAGGCGCCGCCGATGCCGAGGCTGAACAGGACGAGCGGAATGATGCAACAGGACGAGGCGGCGATGGCGCCGAGTATGCCGCCGACGGCGACCAGGCGCTGTCGCCCGGCCTCGCTTCGCTCTGGCGTCGTCAGGTTTGCCGCAGTCGGTGCAACGTCTGCTGGTCCGTGTCGGGATGCATTCATGTTCGACCTCGCTCTTCTTGTCGAAAACCTATCCAGGCGCTAATGTGCGGTCTGTAGCAACTACAGGGTCAAGGGGTATTTTTGGATGCGCGATCACGCTGGCGTGAAAGGCCTCAAGCGCGCCGAACTCGCACAGCGCACAGGGTGCAATCTGGAGACGGTCCGCTATTACGAGAAGGTCGGCCTCCTGCCGGAGCCGCCGCGCACGGCGAGCGGCTATCGCAGCTACGACAGCACCCACGAGCGACGGCTTCGCTTCGTCTTGCGGGCGCGCGAGCTCGGCTTCTCCCTCGATGAAGTCCGTGAACTGCTGCGCCTCGTCGACGAGCGCGACCAGCCCTGCGCCGAGGCAAGCGCCGTTGCCGCCGCGCATCTCGACGACGTGCGTGAAAAGATCGCCGACCTGAAACGCATGGAGCGAGTGCTGAAGGACGTGGTGGCCCAATGCACAGAAGGCAATCGGCGGGAATGTCCGCTGATCGAGACGCTGTTCCGGGAGCCGGCGAGCTCAGCGAAATGCCAGTGAGACAGCTTGACTGTTCAGATAAGCGCCGAGGGTGCCGTCGCCGGCCTGGAAGATGATGATGGCGGCCATGAGCGTGGTGGCGAGGCTGAAGGCGAAGGCGTGAGCGTCGTTGAGGGACATCGATCCGGCTCCT
>CAYSVF010000052.1:0-11148 GCA_964434415.1 uncultured Parvibaculum sp. | reverse complement strand
GCGCGCTGGCCAAGGTCTTTAGAATTCTCCGTTTCTGACTATTTTCCGTGAATGATCGTGAACCGAGCGTACCGATACCGGCTGAAGCCGACGGATGAGCAGGCCGCGCAGATGTGCCAGTTCTCCGGTGTGGTGCGGCTCGTCTATAACCTCGCGCTGGAGCAACGTCGGGACTGGTGGCGCCAATACGCCCGAACCGGCAAGTCGCTCACCTATGTAGTCCAGGCGCGAGAGCTCACCGAACTGCGCCGGAGCTTCGACTGGATCGCGGCGGTTTCCCAGACATGTCAGCAGCAGGCGCTGCGCGATCTCGATCGCGCTTATGCGAACTTCTTCGCCGGTCGATCCGGCTATCCCACGCCCCGGCGCCGGGGCGTGAACGACGGGTTCCGCTTCCATGGCCGGGAATGCCGGATCCGACGCCTCAACCGGAATTGGGGCGCGATCCATCTCCCGAAGATCGGAGAGGTGCGTTTCCGATGGTCTCGGGATGCGGGTGGCGTTGTGAAGAATGTCACGGTCACACGCGACCCGCTCGGCTGGCATGTCAGCATCGCCTGCGAGGTCGAGATCGAGGTGCCGGAGAATCGAATGGAGGAACCGATCGGCATCGATCGAGGCGTCGCGCATACGCTGGCCCTCTCCGATGGAACATTCGCCGATCTCCCGCTGGAACGGTTGCGCGTTCTCGACCGACGGGCCCGCAAACAGGCTCGGGCGCTTGCCCACTGCCGTCGCGGCTCGACACGCCGGGAGAAGGCAAAAGCGCGGCTGGCCCGGACCAGGGCGAAGACAGCGCGTGTCCGCAAGCACTGGGTCCATGAGCGCACCACCGGCCTGGCAAGACGCTTCGGTACCATTGTGATCGAGGATCTGAAGGTGCGGAACATGACCGCCAGCGCGCGGGGCACCGTCGAGACGCCCGGCACGCATGTGCGTCAGAAGGCGAGCCTCAATCGATCGATCCTCGAGCAGGGCTGGTACAAGTTTGAGACTTGCCTTCGCTACAAGCTAGAGGCCGCCAGC
The DNA here is from genome assembly GCA_964434415.1 of uncultured Parvibaculum sp. GTDB lineage: Bacteria > Pseudomonadota > Alphaproteobacteria > Parvibaculales > Parvibaculaceae > Parvibaculum. The sequence continues at coordinate 10,122 of CAYSVF010000052.1, read as the reverse complement.
GGCGACCTGATCAAGGTGCCCGCGGCCTATACGAGCCAGACCTGTTCTGAGTGTGGCTCAATCTCGAAAGCCCACCGCAAGAGCCAAGCGGTGTTTATCTGTTCCGACTGCGGCCACTCGGCCCATGCTGATACGAACGCGGCGCGGAACATTCTTCGGGCCGGAACGCGGCCTTCGGGGAGGGTACCGGATGCGGGCCCGACGAACCGAGAATCTCGTCAGATCGCGCAAGCCGCGGCCTGATACAAAAATCCCCCTCCTTCAGGTGGGGGAAGACGTTAAGGTGACAGAGATGATCTTTTATGTGGCGGTGGCCTTCCTCCTCCTTCTTCTTGTCGGTCTTTGGACCTACTCCGCCTGGACGAGCTGGCGGATCGAGCGGCACTATCCGCCGGTCGGCGAGTTTGTGGAGGTGGAGGGTGTCCGGCTTCACTATCAAAAGCGCGGGGCTTTGCGTGAGGGCGTCGCGCCCGTGGTGCTCATCCATGGCGCGAGCGGCAATCTGCGCGACATGATGAATGCTCTGGGCGATGTGCTGGCGCGCGAGACATGCGTCCTCGCCTTCGACCGGCCGGGCCATGGCTGGAGTGAAAGGGGCCGGAGCGGGGCGGATATGGCGCGCCCTGCCGCTCAGGCGCGGATTATCCGCCAGGCCCTGCGCGATCTCGGGATCGAGCGGCCCGTCATTCTCGGTCATAGCTGGGGCGGCGCGGTGGCAGCCGCCTATGCGGTGGAATTCAGCGACGAGATTGCCGGTATCGTGCCGCTTTCAGGCGCGCTTTATCCCTGGCCGGGCGGTATCGCCTGGTATCACGATGTGATTGCGACGCCGCTGGTCGGGAGCCTGTTTCTGCGCACCCTGATGACGCCCGCCGCGCAATTGCTCGCGCCCGCCGGTGTCATGGCGACATTCAAACCCAATGAGGCGCCCGACGGATATGCGGAAGCCATCGGCCTGCCGATGATCTTCCGGGCCAGGGAATTCGGCGCGAACAGCGAGGATGTCCGCAACCTGAAGGGAAGTCTCGCGGCACAGAGTGAACGCTATGGCGAGATTTCGGCGCCCGTCATCGTCGTGACCGGCAATGCGGATTTCACGGTATCGCCGAAAATTCATTCCTATGCCTTCCACAATGCCGTGAAGGGCTCGGAACTCGTCAAACTCAAAGGGGTGGGGCACATGCCCCATTACGAGCGGCGCGAGATTGTCGCCGATGCGGTGCTAAGGCTCGCGCGCGGGGAAGAGCCGCGCCGAGGCGAGGTCACGATCCGGGCGGATGAAAGCGTCGAAATCCGCGAAGCGGCGGACTGACCGGGGACCCGGCGTCTAGCGGTCCACGAAGGCGATCCGCAGCATGTTCGTCGCGCCGGGCGTGCCCAGCGGTACGCCCGCCGTGATGACGATGCGCTCGCCGGGTTGAGCGAGGTTTTCCTCATGCGCGATGCCGCAGGCGCGTTCCACCATGTCGTCGAGATCCGTCGCATCCGCCGTCAGCACGCAGTGGAGGCCCCAGACAAGGGTGAGGCGGCGCGCAGTCTCCCGAATGGGGGTCAGCACGAGGATCGGGATCAGAGGTCGCTCGCGCGCGGCGCGAAGCCCCGTGGAGCCTGAATTGGTCCAGCAGGCGATGGCGGCGGCATTGAGCGTGTCGGCCACGGAGTGCGCGGCGGCGCTGATGGCGTCCGCGCCGGTCGCTTCGGGTTCGGTGCGCTGGGCATAGATGATGCCGGGATAAGTCGGATCGGCTTCGACGGATTCCGAGACGCGGCTCATCATGTGAACGGCTTCGACGGGAAACTGGCCAGCCGCCGATTCCGCCGAGAGCATGATCGCATCCGCGCCCTCGAAGACGGCGGTTGCTACATCCGACACTTCGGCGCGTGTGGGCGTGGGCGAGGAAATCATCGATTCCAGCATCTGGGTCGCCACCACCACCGGCTTGCCGGCGCGGCGGGCGGCGCGGGTCAGGCGCTTCTGCCAGCCGGGCACCTGCTCCAGCGGCAGCTCCACGCCGAGATCGCCGCGCGCCACCATGATGGCGTCGGAAATCTCGAGAATTTCGTCCAGATGGTTCAACGCCTGCGGCTTCTCGATCTTGCCGAGAATGGCGGCGCGTCCCTGAGCGATCTTTCGGGCTTCGGCAATGTCGTCCGGGCGCTGGATGAAGGACAGTGCGATCCAGTCCACGCCAAGATCCAGCGCCGCGTCGAAATCGCGGCGATCCTTTTCGGTAAGGGCCTTCAGCGGCAGGATCGTGTCGGGGCAGCTCACGCCCTTGCGATTGGTGAGGCGTCCGCCGACCAGCACTTCCGTGTCGACGAACTCCTTGCCCTTCTTCGTGACCCGCAGCCGGATCTTGCCGTCATCGAGCAGCAGCGCGTCGCCTTCCATCAGCGCATCGAATATTTCGGGATGCGGCATGGGCGCGCGCTCGCGCGTGCCGGGCTCCTTTTTCATGTCGAGGCGAAAGGCGTCGCCGTTTTCCAGCATGGCCGCGCCGTCATGCATTTCGCCGATGCGCAGTTTCGGCCCCTGCAAATCGGCGAGAATGCCGATGGGGCGGCCCACTTCCGTTTCGACCTGCCGGATGGCGCCATGCAGGCGTTTGAGGCCCGGATGATCGAGATGGCTCATATTCAGCCGGAAGACATCCGCGCCGGCCTCCCAGAGCGCCCGGATCATCTCCGGGCTGTCGGAAGAGGGGCCGAGCGTTGCGATGATTTTGACGTTGCGCCTGCGTGTCACGGGGGGCTCCAAGGGGCTTTCATTCCTGAGACGAAGGGGATTCGTCCGGTTCGACAAGGATGACCCGAAAGTCATTCACATTCGTGAACGAAGGGCCGGTCTTCAAGAGATCGTCTATTCTGGCGAAGAATGCGCCGGAGTCATGTCGCTCGAGGTGTTTTTTGGCGTCCAGCCCGGCTTTGGCGGCGCGTGAAAGCGTATCCGGCAGCGCAAAGGCGCCTGCCGGGTCGTTCGCGGCGCCTGACCCGCCGTCGATCCCGTCGGTGTCGGCGGCGAGCGCGGCGATGCCGAAGGCGCCGTTAAGGGCGAGTGCCAGGGCCAGCGCATATTCCGGGCTCGGGCCGCCTTGCGTGCCCGGTTCGGCATTGGGGCCGAAAGTGACCGAGCCTTCACCGCCCGACAGGATGGCCGTGCGCACGCCTTCGTTTCGGAGCTTCACGGCGAGGGCTGCGTGTTTCGCGGCGACCTCGCGTGCCTCGCCCTCCACGGCGTCGCCCAGCAGCAGGGGTTCGTATCCCCGCTCGCGGGCGACTTTCGCGGCCGCTTTAAGGGCGGCGTTGCCGCTGGCGACGATCCGGTAGCTGTCTTCCGCGAAAGCGGGATCGCCGGGCTTGGGCGTTTCGCCCGCCGCGTCGAGCGCGGCGGCGATACGGGCCGCAATCCCGCCGTCCAGATGCTTTTCGAGCCGGGCGAGGATCGCGCGGGCTTCATCCAGCGTCGTCGGGTCGGTGACGGTGGGGCCGGAGGCGATGGTGCTGGGGTCGTCGCCCGCCACGTCGGAGATGGTGAGCGTCGTGCAGGGCGCGGGGTGTATGGCGGCGGCAAGACGTCCGCCCTTGATGCGCGAGATATGTTTGCGCAGACAGTTCATGGCGGTGATGGGCAGGCCGGCTGCGAAAAGCGCACGGGTGACGGCCTGTTTGTCGGCGAGCGTCAGCCCTTGCGCCGGCAGCGTTGCAAGGGCGGATCCGCCGCCCGACAGCAGCACAAGCGCGCGATCGTGCAGGGTCAGGCTGTCGGCAAGGGCCAGCAGGCGGGTACTGCCCTCAAGCCCTGCTTGGTCGGGGACTGGGTGTGCGGCTTCAATCACATCCACATGGCGGGTGGGACGGGCATGGCCGTAGCGGGTGAGCGCAAGGCCGCGAATTTCGGTGCCGGGCCAGTATTCCTCGTACCAGTCCTCCGCGGCGGCGGCCATGGACGCGGCGGCCTTTCCGATGGCGAAGATGACGAGCCGGCCCGGACTTTCGGGCGGGGCGGGCAAAAAGGGCGGCAGGCATTGTGCAGGCAGGGCCGCGCGCAGACCCGCCTCATAGAGGGCGGTGAGCTGCTTTCGCCATTCGTCGTTTTGCGCGCGCATCAAGTCTCCTGCATTCGCTGCCGATGCGTTTACGGGCCGATCCGGTATTATGCGCCGCGCCCTGATTTGTCACGTCAGAGATACGTCGAAGAGAGGAGACCCGATTGTCGCTCGCCGTCCCCGACCCCGACCGCCGCGCCGCCGTGCGTTTTGCGCTCGCCTATCCGTTCGAGAAACCGGAAGGCTCCTTCATCTGGGCCGATGGGCGCGTGCTGCCGCTCGATACGCTCGATCTCGGCAATCTGGAGAAGACGCGGGTTCGTTCGGCTGAAGGTCGCGGCGCGCTCGGCGATCTGATGGGCATGCTTTATCCGGACGCGCGGGCCGGGCATGGCGAATGGCTGGAGGAGCGCGTGATAGTGCTGGCGCATGGTTCCAACTCCGCGCCAGAGCGGCTTTTGCAGAAATTTCCCGGCGGGGAAGGACTGCCCGAGATCGTGCCCGTGCTCAAGGCGCGGATCGACGACTGGGCGGTGGTCTATGCGGCGGCGCTCTCCGGTTATGCCTCCATTCCGGCGACGCTCGAGCCGGTGGAGGCTGCGTCGGCGGAGGTGCATGTGACGCTGCTTACGCGGCGTCAGGTCGAGATCATGAATGCGACGGAGGATCTCGGCGTCGAGTATAATCTGCACCGTATCGATTCATCGCTTCTCTATCTGGAAGACCTCCATGCCTCTTCCGGTCTTGAAGTGGATGCCTATATCTCGTGTCATGGGGCAATGAGGATGGACGGAATGCCGGTGGCGCTTGCCGCCGTGCCCCAATCCGGACACGGGTTTCAGGCGCTGGCCCAGCCCGACATGCAGAAGCGTCTCCACGATCTGGCTGCGCCGGAGTTGCCTTTCGACGATTTCGTGGCAGGCAATATCAAGGGCGAGGCGGGCCGTGCGCGAACGCTTGAGGCGATTGCGCGGCATTGCCGGGGCGAATGACCGACGAGAAAGCGAGGCGAAAGATGGACAAGCAGACGCAAACGGAACTCGAAGCAGCGGCCTTCCGGAGGCTTCTCCAGCATTTGCGCGACCGCCATGATGTGCAGAATATCGATCTGATGATCCAGGCGGGCTTCTGCCGTAACTGCCTTGCCAACTGGTATCAGGATGCGGCATCGGAAAAGGGTATCGATCTCTCCAAGGATGACGCCCGCGAGATTGTTTATGGTGAACCTTTCGCCGACTGGAAGGCGAAATACCAGAAGGAAGCGACGCCGGAACAGCAGGCGGCTTTCGCGGCGGCCTCCAAGGCTCATGGCTGATTAGGCGTGGATAAAGGAGCGTGCGCATCGCGGCGCATCCGATATCCACAGTTTTTTGAAATGCATTTCTTGCCGGATGGCAGCGCAGTCCTATATCGTCCCGGCCCTTGATCCTTGAAATCGCGAGAAGGCGGGACGGCGTAGATGGCTGACGGCAACACACCTGTGGAGACCAATGTGAATACGGGCGTGAATACGGGTGGCGTGGCGCAGGACCAGCTGCGTTCGATCGTGGAGCGCATCGAGCGGCTGGAAGAAGAAAAGGCCGCCATCGCCAACGACATCAAGGAAGTCTATGCCGAAGCCAAGGGCAACGGCTTCGACACCAAGACGCTGCGGCAGGTCGTGCGCCTGCGCAAGCAGGACAAGGCCGAGCGCCAGGAGCAGGAAGCGGTGCTGGAACTCTACATGCATGCGCTGGGCATGGTCTGAGCCGGTCTTTGACTGCCTCTTGCCTTGACGATCCGTCTCTTGTGAAGATCCATCCGTTTACGGATTATATGCCGGCGAAAGCGCTGCCGGCTTTCTTCTCGCTTTTCTCCAGCCCCTAAACTTGGCAATCTGGCGGTGGTACGCGGTCCTTTCATGGGGCGGGTGCCGGGCGTTCGGGGGTAGATGTGGTCGATAAAGAGGCCGGCAATCGCGAAAGCGGGGCCGGGGAGCCGAAGATAGTGGACGGAGCGGAAGCTGCCGCCGCGGATATGGATTTCTCCGCGGTGGTCGATGCCGTCTACACCTATGCCTCCGACCCCTATCACTGGGAGGAGATGACGCGCTTTCTCCGGCAGATCGAGCTGGGCGAGGAGCAGCCGGATATGGCCGCTTCGGTGGAAAATATCCGGTCGCATCTGGAACGCGCGCAGGAGATCGCGGGACGGCTCCATGGCGCGCAGGCGGAGGACGACATCTCCCGGTCCTATGCCTATCTCGTCTTCGGGCAAAACAGGCGGGTGCTTGCCCGCTCGCGCGGTGCCGAAGCCTTTCTGGCGCCCTATGCGGCGCAAGGCGTGTCGCCGGGCGCCCGGCTTTCCTTTTCGATGCCGGAGAACGAGGCAAGGCTGGGCGAGGTGATCGGGCAGCTCAAATCCGCGACGGATGGATTGCCGCTGCTGTTCCGTCTTTATGACGAGGCGGGAGACGAGTCGGTCGTCGGCTATGCGGTGCCGGAAGCCAACCTTCCGCGCGGTCTGCGCGATACGATTTCACTGCCGATGGACGAGCGCGACGGGGCGATAGCCATCATCGCACCGGAACCGGATCCGCCCGCGCGGCGCAACCATGTCTTTCGCCGGGCGCTGGGTCTTAGCCGCGCTGAAGCAAGACTGGCCTCGCATCTGCAGGAAGGGCTGTCGCTGAAGGAGGCGTCGGAAGATCTCGGCGTCACCGTCAATACCGCGCGCAACCAGCTGAAAAGCATCTTCGAAAAACTCGGCATCAACCGGCAGAGCGATCTCGTCCGGCATCTGACGCAGTTGAGTCAGCTATCCGCCTATATCCGCTTCGGTACCGAGGAAGAGGCGAAAATCGCAGGCTTCGGGACAGCCATTCACGACGTGCCGCACCGTTTCGTCGAGCTGAATGACGGGCGGCGCATTGCCTATCGCGTTTACGGCCGTCTCAACGGAAGGCCCGTGGTGCTGATGCAAAGCTCGCTCAGAAGCAGTCTCGTCTGGCACAGGGAGGCGCAATCGGCGGCGGAACTGGGTGTCAGGCTGATCGTTGTCGAGCGGCCGGGCACCGGCTATTCGACTGCCGATCCCGAGATGACATTCGAAAGCGCGGCGCGCGATGTCGAGGAATGGGCGGACAGGATCGGGCTTGAAAAGTTTTCCCTGCTGACGCGGTCTTCCTCCGCGCCTTTCGGGCTCGCGGTTGCCGCGCGCATGGGTTCGCGCATCGTGAAATACATGATGGTGGCGCCGCGTTTCGGGGCGCCGCAAGGCGAGCCGGGACGGCGCGGCATGCTCGGCTATTTCTTCAGCAATCTGCGCCGCTATCCCTGGTTGCTCGATTCAACGCTTTTCATTCTGCGGGCCAAGATGTCCCGGCGTTTCATGCGGCCGCTCGTTTTTAGCTTTTTCGAGCAGTCGCCGCGCGACATCGCCTATCTGGAGGACGAACCGGATCTGGTGGAAGACATGATCGACGCGGCGATGGAGGCGATGGCGCTGACCTATAGCGGGCTGCTGAGAGAATCGGCGCTTTTTCTGGAGGGCGTGAACATCGATCTGACGGGGCTCTCCGCGCCGCTTCACATCTGGCATGGCGAGGAAGACCGGATCGTGCCGCTGGAGGAGCTTCGGCGCCGGATCGCCGAGATGAAGCTCGAGCTTGCCGAGTTCCGCACCATAGCGGGTGAGGGGCATGCCGTGGTCTCGCGTTTCCACCGGGAGGTTCTGGAAGCGCTTGTCGGAGACGGCTCCGTTTAGGCAACGCCCTTCGGTCGCCGGACGACTCCGGCATTTATGACCCATTTGCACTATTAAGCCGCGCGCCTCGGCCACTTACCAATTGTCGCATGCCGGCGGACGGACATGGGGTGCCGTCCGGGCAATGGAGACAATGGGTCATGAAAAAGATCGCGATTGCAGGTTTCGCAGCGGGGCTGGCGGTAACGCTGTCCGGGTGCCAGACAACGGGTATCGGCGGGGCGAACACGGCAGCCTCCTATATGGGCGCGGCCAATGCGGCCAGCGGGGCCTATATGGGCGGTGGCGGTGCACCCGCGGGGTCCACCATGGCGGCCTCGCAGGTGGATGACGGCAAGAAGAGCTGCGAGCAGCTCCGGGCTGAAATCGAAGAGACGCAGGCCATCGAACAGGCGGCGAGTTCGGACGCATCGAGCGCCGCGATGACGTCACCGTGTCGAATGTGGCGACGTCTTTCGTCGGCTATTTCGGGGGTGTGGGCGCCATGCAGGCCACGAACGCCGCCGGGCAGCTCACCGGGCAGCAAAAGGCCCAGGCCGAGCAGCGCGCCCGCGACGCAGGCGTTCGTCGCCAGGTGCTGACGGGCATCTATCAGGGAAAGAACTGCTGAAGCTGGGGACGGCGTCGACGGTATCCGCGGGCTGCCGTCCGGCGTGACACCCGAACGCCCACCCCTGGCGGCATGCGGATGGGAGGGGAAGCGCTTGCGCTTCCCCTCTTTCCATATCAGCGTTCGCGAACTTCGAGGCCGAGATCGCGGACCTTGCGGTAGAGCGTGGAGCGGCCGATGCCCAGACGGCGGGCAACCTCGGTCATGTGGCCGCGATATTTCTCGATGGCGAGGCGGATCATTTCCGCTTCGATATCTTCAAGCTTGCGCACATTGCCCGCATCGTCGGTGACGGAAATGCCGTCTGCGAAGTTGGACCGGGCAAAATCGGCCAGCGTGTGCTGCTGCGGCGCGGGCTGTGGGCGATAGGCCGGCTGCTCGGCGGCAACAGGCGCGGCCGCCGGCGCCTCGTTGTTGTAATAATCCGGTTGCCGGGCAGGGGCCGGCGGGGCGGACGCTTCCGAATAGCCGCCGATCATGCTCGCGATCTGCGGGAAGTCGTCCACGTTCAGGCTTTCGCCGTCCGCCAGCACGATCGCACGGAAGACCGTGTTTTCGATCTGCCGCACGTTTCCCGGCCAGTCGAAGGCGCGCAGCATGGCCAGCGCCTGATCGGAGATGCCGATCACCTGCTTGTTTTCTTCCGCGGCGAGGCGTCGAACGAAATGCGCGACGAGTTCGGGAATGTCTTCCTTGCGTTCGCGCAGCGGCGGCACATGGATGGGGAAGACGTTCAGCCGGTAATAGAGGTCTTCGCGGAAGCGGCCTTCCTTGACCATTTCGAGCAGGTCGCGGTTCGTCGCCGAGATGAGGCGGATATCGACCTTGACCGGCTTCTTGGAGCCGACGGGATCGACTTCGCCCTGCTGCAGGGCCCGCAGGAGCTTCACCTGCATGTCGAGCGGCAGTTCGCCGATTTCATCGAGGAACAGCGTGCCGCCATTGGCTTCCTGGAACTTGCCGGCATGCTTGTCGGCGGCGCCGGTGAAGGCGCCTTTCTCGTGGCCGAACAGGATGCTTTCGACGAGATTTTCCGGAATGGCGCCGCAGTTCACGGTCACGAAGGGTTTGCCCGCGCGTTCGCTCTCGCCCTGAATGGCCGAGGCGATCAGCTCCTTGCCGACGCCGGATTCGCCTTCGATGAGGATCGGAATGTTGGACTGCGCGGCGCGCTTGCCGAGGCGGATGACGTTTTCCATCGCCTGGCTGGAGGCGATGAGGTCGTCGAATGTGAGTTTGCCCTGCTGTTTCTTCTGCAGGCGGGAGATTTCACCCGTCAGCGCGTTGACCTTGAGCGCGTTGCGGATCGACACATGCAGGCGTTCGGGGCTGACGGGTTTCACCACGAAATCCGTCGCGCCCGCGCGCATGACATTCACCACCGTCTCGATGCCGCCATGGGCGGTCAGCACGATGACCGGCAGGTTCGGCTTTTGCGGGGTGACGCGTTCCAGCACCTCAAGGCCGCCCACGCCCGGCATGACCAGGTCGAGCACCATGAGCGATATTTCCGAGCCCGAAGGTCCCTGAAGATAATCGAGGGCAGCCTCGCCGCTCTCCACGGGGACCGCGCGATAGCCATCGCGCTTCACCACTTCTTCCAGGATGCGGCGCTGAGCGGGATCGTCATCCACGATCAGAATCGATTGTGTCATTCTCGTCCTCGATTATGGGCAGTCCCGTTACTCGGTTCGGGATGGGGCTGAGTTTCACGGTCTATAC
>CAYSVF010000051.1:0-11272 GCA_964434415.1 uncultured Parvibaculum sp. | reverse complement strand
AGGAATCCAGCACAGTCTTGAGCTGCCCCTGAGCCAGCCGGCCCATACGCCCGATGCTCTGGATGAGACGGTTCTCGATGTTGAAATCGGAACCGATCACGATGGCGCGTTTGGCGATATTCTTCGCCAAATCGCCGATGCGTTCCAGATCGTTCGAAATCTTGATCGAGGCAATGGCCTCGCGAAGATCGGCCGCCATGGGCTGGCGGAGCGCGATCACACGCACGGCCTGAGTTTCGATCTGCGTTTCGAGATCGTCGATCCGCACGTCCTCGCGCACGGTGCGCTCGGCCAGCTGATTATCGCGCCGCTGCACGGCCTCGAGAGCGGCCGATAGCTGAGCTTCGGTTAGCCCACCCATCTGAGCGATCCCGGTGCTGAGCTTCTCGAGCTCCTCCTGGAAGGACTTCACTGTATGTTCTGTCGTCACGCCTGATCCTCCTTTTGGCCCCTCACCGAGTGACCGGCGTCGAGATTAACCGAAACGGCCGGTGATGTAGTTTTGCGTGCGCTCGTCGTCCGGATTTGTGAAGATCTTGTCGGTATCCCCCTCTTCCACCAGCACACCAAGGTGGAAGAACGCGGTTCGCTGCGACACGCGTGCCGCCTGCTGCATGGAGTGCGTCACGATCACGATCGTGTAGTCCGACCGGAGTTCGTCCATCAGCTCTTCGATTTTCGCTGTCGCGATCGGATCGAGCGCCGAGCAGGGCTCGTCCATCAGGATGACTTCCGGCTTCACGGCGATGGCGCGCGCGATGCACAAACGCTGCTGCTGACCGCCGGAAAGACCCGTGCCCGGCTGGTCCAGACGATCCTTCACTTCTTCCCAGAGACCGGCCTTCTGAAGGCTGGTGGCCACCAGCTCTTCCATGTCGGCCTTGTTGTTGGAGGAGAAGCCATGGATTCGGGGTCCATAGGCGATGTTGTCGAAGATCGACTTCGGGAAGGGGTTCGGCTTCTGGAACACCATGCCGACGCGCGCCCTGAGTTCGACCACGTCGAGATCGGGGGCGTAGATGTCTTCGCCGTCGAGTTCGATATCACCCGTGATGCGCGCAATCGGAATGACGTCGTTCATCCGGTTCAGGCAGCGCAGGAAGGTGGACTTGCCACAGCCGGACGGGCCGATAAGAGCCATGATCTCGTTGGTCGGGATCTCCAGATTCACACCGAAAAGAGCCTGCTTCTCGCCGTAGTAGACGCAAACGTCACGCGCGCTCATCTTGCTGGTGTCGGCCTGATTTGCACCCTGGGGTGCCGACGAAACGGGTGCGGAAATTTCTACCATTTGCGTTCGAACCTTCTGCGCATGATGACAGCGGTGGAATTCATGAGGATGAGGAAGCCCAGCAGGATGATCGTCGCGCCTGCCGTGCGCTCAACGAAACCGCGCTCGGCGGCGGTCGCCCACATATAGATCTGCACCGGCAGCGCCGTGGCGGGATCCATAGGGGTCGCGGGATAGTCGACGACGAAAGCAACGAGGCCGATCATCAGAAGCGGTGCCGTTTCGCCCAGCGCCTGCACCAGCCCGATGATGGTGCCGGTCAGGATACCGGGCAATGCGAGCGGCAAAACGTGATGGGTTACGGTCTGCATCTTGGACGCACCGACCCCCAGCGCCGCCTCGCGAATGGAGGGCGGGACGGCGCGGATGGCCGCGCGCGTGGCGATGATCACGGTCGGGAGCGTCATCAGCGTCAGCACCAGACCGCCCACCAGAGAGGACGAGCGCGGCAAGCCGGCGAAGTTGATGAAGACGGCAAGCCCCAGGAGACCGAACACGATGGAAGGAACGGCGGCGAGGTTGTTGATGTTCACCTCGATCAGATCCGTCCAGCGGTTCTGCGGCGCGAACTCTTCCAGATAGAGCGCGGCGGCGACACCGAGCGGTACCGCCAGCAGCACCACGATCAGCATCATGAAGAAGGAGCCGATGGCCGCCACCCCGATACCCGCCGTTTCCGGCTGGGAGGAGGCACCATAGGTGAACAGGCCTGTGTTGAATGTCAGGGAGAGGATGTCTTTCTGTTTCAACTCATCGAGCCAGGCCACCTGCTGGTTGTCGAGCTGACGCCGGCTCTCCGGCACGTCGCGGTCGATGGCGCCCTTCATCAGCGCATCGGCATTGCCGCTGGCCAGGAGCCATACCTTCTGCGTGGTGCCGATAACGGAGGGATCGTCCATCACGATGTCGCGAAGCTGGATCGCCGCACCACGCGACAGCAGCGCTTCCGCCTTGCGGCGCATCGGCCGGTTGTCGGGATCGATACCAAGCTCGGCGAGCAGCGCCTCGCGGGCAAGCTTGCGGTAGTTGGCGGTCAGCAGCGTCATGCGATCGCGATTACCGGACTTGTCGATCACGGATTCGTCGAAATGCACGGTGAGGCCAAGCTTGGTCTGGAAGAACGCAGACCAGCCATTGTTGACGATCGAACCGAACAGCAGAAAGACGAAAAACACCGCCGTCCCGATTGCCGCCATGCCGTAGAGACGGAACCGGCGCTCCGCCGCGTAACGCCGCTTTACCAGTTTGCTCTTCTCAGCCTTAGCCACACGACCCCCTGCCGTAACGTCCATGCGATGCACCTGATCGGTCATTCATATTGCTCCCGATATTTGCGCACGATGTAAAGCGCGAAGACATTGAGGCCGAGGGTGACGACGAACAGGGTCAGACCCAGTGCGAAGGCCACCAGCGTTTGCGGGCTGTTGAACTCAAGGTCGCCGGTCAACTGACTGACGATCTTCACCGTAACGGTCGTCACCGACTCGCCGGGATTGAGCGTGATATTGGCTGCGATACCCGCCGCCAGCACCACGATCATGGTTTCGCCGATGGCGCGCGAGGCAGCGAGAAGCACCGCGCCCACGACGCCGGGCAGCGCGGCCGGCATGATGACCTGTTTGATGGTTTCCGACTGGGTGGCGCCCAGACCGTAGGACCCTTCGCGCAGCGATTGCGGGACGGCGGAGATGATGTCGTCGGAGAGCGAAGATACGAAGGGGATGATCATGATCCCCATCACGAAACCGGCCGTCAGCACCGAGGAAGCCTGGATGTCGAAGCCGACAAGACCGCCGGCATCGCGCAGGAAAGGACCGAAGGTCACCAGCGCAAAGAAGCCGTAAACGATGGTGGGAATACCGGCCAGGATTTCCAGCAGCGGCTTTGCGATCGAACGCACGTGATTGCCGGCATATTCCGACATGTAGATCGCGGACATGAGACCGATCGGCACGGCGACGAGAAGCGCCACGAGCGAGATATAGGCGGTGCCCCAGAGAAGCGGCAGGATACCGAACTGGCCGGCATCGCCGCCGACGCGGCCCGGCGCTGAAAAGCGCGGGTCCCACACGGTCCCGAAGAAGAAGTCCGCGGGCGGGACCATCCGGAAAAATTCGATAGATTCGAAGAGCACAGACAGAACGATGCCCGCCGTGGTGAGGATCGCAACGGTGGAGGCTGCGATGAGACCGAGGGTCATGACACGCTCGACGGCGTTGCGCGCGCGCGCCCGGGGCGCAATGCTGCGCCGCCCGTACCAGAACCCGCCGAGCATCGTCATCCCGGCAAACAGCGTCAGGAGCATATGACTGTCGGCGCTCAAGCGCTCATCCAGTATCGCCGCCTGCAGCATGTAAGGCTTGGCGTCGGAGCCGACCAGAACGCCTTTCGAGCGCATTGCGTCCTGTACCGTCATCGCGCCGGAATTGATCTGCTCGAAATCTTCTTCGTCGAGCTGCGTCACACCACGGGAGATCTGCTCGACCGTGGTCATGACCAGAGACACGCTATCGCCCGACGCCGTTGCCGCCTCGGGCAGAGAATTCGTTACCACCCAGCGCACTCCCAGCGGCGAAACGACCAGCCAGAGCACGATCAGGAAAAAGGCCGGCAATACCGTCCAGATCACGAGGTGGAAGCCATGGTGACCGGGGCGCGAATGGAACTTCTCGGTGGAGGAGACGGTCATCGTCCTGGCACGCAAGCGGCCATAGAAGAAGGCTGCGACGCCCGCGAGCAGAAGGATCAGAAAAATCACCTGAGTGGTCATTACCGCTCTTCCCGTTATGCATCCTGGAGGGACGCCGGACCTCTTGCGACAGACAAGGCCGCCACTGGACTTAGAAAATTCCGGCCGAAGCCGGTGGAGGAGCCGGCGCCCCGAGGACGCCGGCTCCCTGGCAGAACCAGGATTACATGGGCTTCATTTCAGCCACGGTTTCCTGAACTTCCTTCAGCTCGTTCGCCGGCAGCGGCACGAGGCCGTATTCGGCAAGCGGGCCGTCCGGGCCAGCCATCGCGTCGCTCATGAAGAACGTCGCATATTCCTTGAGGCCGGGGATCACGCCGACATGGGCCTTCTTCACGTAGAAGAAGAGCGGGCGGGAAACCGGATACACACCCTTGGCGATCGTCTCGACGGAAGGCGTGACGCCGCCCATCGTGGCAACCTTCAGCTTGTCGGTGTTGTTCTCGTAGAAGGAGAGACCGAACACGCCGATGGCCTGCTTGTTCGACTGCAGACGGCCGAGCGTTTCGGTGTAGTCGCCGTCGATGTCGGTGGAGGCGCCGTCGGTGCGCAGCTTGATGCAGGCCTTCTCGGCGGCCTTCTTGTCCATGCCGCCATCCTTGTAGATGTCGAAGCCGCCAGCGGCTTCACAACCGGCAAGGATCACCTTGTCTTCAAACACTTCGCGCGTGCCGTGCTTTTCGCCCGGAATGAACGCCTTGATCTCCCAGTCGGGGAAATCCGGGTTGATGTCGGACCACTTCTTGTTCGGGTTGGCGACCATCTTGCCGTCGACCGGAACTTCGTTGGACAGCGCCAGGAACCAGTCCTTCGGCTCGAAAGCGAAAGAGGGGCCGTTCACGTCAGAAGCGAAGACGATACCGTCATAGCCGATCTTGACCTGGACGATTTCCTTCACGCCGTTGGCGGCGCAAGCTTCGATTTCCTTTTGCTTGATCGCACGGGACGCGTCGGCGACGTCGATATATTCTTCGCCGATGCCCTGACAGAACTGCTTCAGGCCGGCGGAGGAGCCGCCGGATTCAACGACGGGCGTCTTGAAGTTCGGGAACGCCGAACCGAACTGCTCGGCCACGATCGTGGCGTAGGGCAGCACCGTCGACGAACCGGCGATCGAAACCTGGTCGCGCGCCTGGGCAACGCCCGCTACGCCGAGAGTGGCGACGACAACGGTCGCAGCCATCGTCAGATTCTTGAGTTTCACGATTAATCTCCAGTCTGTGAGAGCTGGACACGGGGAGCCGGTAAAAGGCCTCCCTCTTTGCCGCAGCTGTTCTTACCTTCAGGCGTGGCGGACGCTAGAAGCGACTGACTAAGCGTTTACGACGCTTACGTGACACTTTTTTGAAGGTGATGGCGGAGACGTAAGGAAACCCTTGGATTTTAGCGAATCCGAATGTGAAATAATTACAAATCCGGCAATGAAATCAGGCTATTGGGCTGCCCGAACGCTCGCAGATGCGTCATTTTGGGCCGAAGCGTCATCGGCCTCTTCCGAGGGCCGGGGCGGGGTGCCC
Source organism: uncultured Parvibaculum sp. (assembly GCA_964434415.1). Lineage (GTDB taxonomy): Bacteria > Pseudomonadota > Alphaproteobacteria > Parvibaculales > Parvibaculaceae > Parvibaculum. The sequence continues at coordinate 5,715 of CAYSVF010000051.1, read as the reverse complement.
TGCCCGCTCTCTGCGACGGGAATCTGGACCAGGAAGGTCGTTCCCTTGCCGATCTCGCTCTCGATGGAGAGCGTGCCCTGATGCCGGTTCACGATATGCTTGACGATGGCAAGGCCGAGACCGGTGCCGCCGCGGGCCCGGGAGGTCGCCGCGTCAACGCGGTAGAAGCGCTCGGTCAGGCGCGGAATATGCTCGCGCGCAATGCCCGGCCCGAAATCCCGGACCGTCAGGCGCACGACATCGCGGCTGCCCCTGGTTTCCCGGGACAGGCCGATTTCGATTCGCTTGCCCGATTGCGCATAGCGCAGCGCATTGTCGACGAGGTTCTGGATAATCTGGGCCAGCTCGTCACGCTCCCCCCTCACCGGCGGCAGGGTGGCGGGAGCGGAGGCGACAAGCTCCACGCCCGAATCGCGCGCGATCGGCGTCAGCGCGTCCATCACGTCTTCCACCACGCCCTGCAGGCTCACAAGCTGGTCGGGCAGCACATGTTCGCGCAGTTCGATGCGGGACAGGGAAAGAAGATCGTCGATCAGGCGGCGCATGCGCTGTGCCTGATCGCTCATGATCCCGAGGAACTTCTCGCGCGCTTCGGGATCGTCCTTCGCATGGCCGCTCAGCGTGTCGATGAAACCCGATAGCGAGGCCAGAGGCGTTTTCAGCTCGTGGCTGGCATTGGCCACGAAGTCCACACGCATGGACTCCACCCGCTTGGCCTCGGTGAGATCGTGAAGCAGCACCAGCACGAGAAAATTCTTCTGCGGTCCCGGCCCGGCGCCTTCCGTCTCGATCGGAGTGACGAAGGCGTTGAAATGACGCTCGATCGGCACCGGCAGCGTGTATTCGACCGAACAGGCCGGACCGCCCTTGAGAACCGATTCGATGCAGGAAATGAGCGGGGCATTGCGCAGCACGGTCGCGACATGCTTGCCGACCGCCTGTTTGACGACCAGCGGCTCCGCCGCGCTGTTACGCAACAGGACGCGGCCTGCCCCGTCCAGAACGATCAGCGGGTCGGGCAGGCGGTCGAGGATGGTGAGAGAGGGACCGCTGCCAAGCGGGGCGGTGCGCTTTTCGCGGGACGTGCCCGCCACCCGGACGGGACGGCTTTCGCCGGCAATCGCAGCCCGTGCCAGAACGACGATGAGGAGAAAGCCATATGCGGCAAGCGCCGCGGCAGCATGAATGGCCCCGCCGAGATAAAGCAGGCCGAATGCAACGGTGGCCGCGGCGATAAAGGTGCGCGCACCGGACCAATGCGTCATGTATTGCCGCATCGCCATCCGGCCCCTATCGGCCTCTTCCTGCTCCGGGGGCACTACCACCGGTTTTCCATCCTCATGAATTCATTCGTGGGCGGTTTCGTTCGCAGACGGCGAATCACCGCGTGATTCATCATAACATCAGGCACCGAAATCCCAGCTCGCGCCTTCCTGATAGCATTTGAGAACATTCTTCGCGATGACAATACGATGAACTTCATCCGGCCCGTCGGCGAGGCGAAGCGTGCGCGCGCCCATATACATGCCGGAAAGAGGCGTGTCGCCTGAAACGCCCAGAGCGCCATGCACCTGGATGGCGCGGTCCACCACACGCTCGAAGGCGGCAGGCACGAAGATCTTGATCGCCGAAATATCCGTACGCGCATCGCCTCCGGCTTCCATCTGATGGGCGCAATGCAGCGTCATCAGCCGGGCAGACTGGATGTCCATATAGCTGTCGGCGATGAAGCCCTGAATGAACTGCTTGGTCGCAAGCGTACCGCCATGCACTTCGCGCGTCATGGCGCGTTTGCACATGAGGTCGAAGGCGCGCCACATCTGGCCGATCGAGTTCATGCAGTGAAAGACGCGGCCCTCGCCCAGCCGGTCCTGGGCGGCCTGATGACCGGTGCCGGTGCGCCCGAGCTGGTTTTCCAGGGGCACACGGACATTTTCATACCGAATTTCACAATGGTCGCCATTGGTATGCCCCCAGACGGGCACGGAGCGGATAATGTTCACGCCGGGCGTATCCATGGGCACGATGATCTGGGTCATCTTGTCCTTGGTGCCGCCCTTGCCGTCGTCCTGCTCGGTACGGCACATGACGATGGCGATGTCGGCGCGGCGCCCGTTGGAGGTGAACCATTTATGGCCGTCGATCACCCAGTGGTCGCCGTCCCTCACAGCGCGTGTCTGGATGGCATAGGGGTTGGAGCCGGGCTGATCCGGCTCGGTCATCGAAAAGCAGGATTCGATTTCACCCGCGACCAACGGCTCCAGCCATTTCTTCTTCTGTTCGGGCGTGCCGTATTTCAGCAGGATCTTCTGATTGCCGGAATTGGGTGCGACGACACCGAAAAGACGCGCGGAGAAGGGGCTCCAGGCCATGACCTCGTTCATATAGGCATGAGCAAGGAAGCCGATCCCCATGCCGCCATACTCCTCCGGCAGGTGCGGCGCCCACAGACCGAGTTCCTTCACCTTCTCCCGGATGCCCGCGCGAACGGCCTCGTCGCCGCCCTTATAGAGGACCGGTTCGGCCGGAATGATCTCCTCGTTCACGACCTTTGCCGTCATGAGCCGGATATCGTTGATCCGGTCGTCGAGCCCGGCGATGGGTTTGATGTCCATTTTCGTCTCCTCCCCTTATTCGTTGGCGGCATTCTAGGGGGAGAAGGGCCGGTTCGGCCAACCGCAACACATAAATACAAGCAACCACGTGAATGCGGGCGGCAAATCGCGTAGTGTCGGCCGGTTTCGAAATCAATTGGAGAACGAACAGCCCATGACGGAGATTGCCGGAAAAGTCGCCACCATCACCGGCGCCGCGAGCGGTATCGGACGCGCCACCGCCATCGCGCTCGCCCGGGAAGGCGCTACGATCTGCGCCTCGGATCTCGACAGGGAGGGGCTTGCGGAGACCGCGAAGCGGATCGAGGCGGAGGGCGGCAAGGTTTCGACCTATCTCCTCGACGTGGCCGACAAGGATGCCGTTTTCGCTTTCGCGCAGGATATCGAAACGAGCCATGGCGGCGCGGATATCGTCATCAACAATGCCGGCGTCGCCCAGATCGCCAAGGTGGAAGAGCTGGCCTTCGACGATTTCGAATGGGTGATGAATATCGACTTCTGGGGCATGGTTTACGGCACCAAGGCTTTCCTGCCGCAGCTTCAGGCCAAGGGCGCGGGGCACATCGTGAATGTGTCGAGCATTTTCGGCATCATCTCCGTGCCGTCTCAGGCGGCCTACAACTCGGCAAAGTTCGCCATTCGCGGTTTCACAGAGGCGCTGCGCCACGAACTTCAGCGCACGGATATCAAGGTCTCCTGCGTCCATCCTGGCGGCATCAAGACCAATATCGTGCGCAATGCGCGCTTCCTGCAGTCCACCCAGGCGACGACGCGGGAGGAAGCGGCTTCCGGTTTCGACAAAATCGCGCGCACGACGCCGGACCGCGCCGCACAGGTCATCCTAAAGGGCATCCGCAAGGACAAGGGCCGCATCCTGATCGGCATGGACGCGCATCTCGTCGACTGGATGCAGCGGCTGATGCCGGCGTCCTATGGCAAGGTCATGTTCCGCAAGGAAATGGGGCTGGAAGACATCTAAGCCCACTAAGCCCGCCCCCCAACCCCGGGCGCATTGCGGGCTATCGAGGCAGGTCGCGCGCCAGCGCGCGGCGGGCCGACCGCTCGAAAGCGGGATCGAGATAGGGCGCCAGAATGTCGAATAGCTGGCTCGCGCCGTCGGCCATATCTTCATGTTCGATGGCGCGTTTGCCGGATATCTGCAGAAAACGGATCCAGTTCATCCATATCAGCCAGGTATTGAGCGCGACGGACCGCAACCCGCCGCGCCCGCCCGGACGGGTCATGTTGCCGTCCTTCACGAGCTGGCCGGCGATCCGCTCCAGCTCGCCGATCCCCCAGTCCTGAAGAGCGCGATAGCGGGCGGCGAGCACATCGTCCCGGCGCAGAAGCCCCAGCAGGCCGCCGAAGAAAAAGCGGTAGCGCCACGCCAGATCGAAACTCCGCAGATAAAAGGCGGCGAACCGCGCCGGCGAAATCGGCGGGCCGACATCCTCGACAAGCACCGCGCGCAATTCCTTGTCCAGCTCATCGAACAACACCCGGACGATCTCTTCCCGGTTACCGAAATGGTAGTAGAGATTGCCGGGGCTGATGCCCAGCTCTCCGGCAATACGCGTTGTCGTGCCGGCCGCCGCGCCTTCCTCGTTCATGAGGGTGAGGCTCAATTCCAGAATGCGTTCGCGATTGCTCATGCCTTTTCATACTACCCGCGCGCGGCGGGTCCAAGGCTTGACACTCCGGCAGATTAGACGAAATACTCTAATTAGATTATTTGCTCTATTTCTGCGGGAGGGGAACGACATGAGCGCCGAAACGCGCATTACAATCCGGCGGATGGGTTTTGCCTTTCCGCCGGCCATGAAAGGCCACTGGAACCGCAAGCGGCCCGAGTTCTCCCAGATCGTCAACGCGGCCTCGCTCGCCATGCCCTATCTGGAGCCCTATCTCATCCGCACCATGCGCAAGGCCCGACCGCTGGTGCGCGACGACGCGCTGCGGCGGGACCTCGACGCCTATGTGGCGCAAGAGGCAGCGCATTTCCGGCAACACCGGAAGTTCAACGACGAGCTGAAAGCCCGCGGCTACACATCAATCGACGCGCTGGAAGCAAAGCTCGACGCCTCCTATGCGGATATCGAGGCCAAGCACTCTCTCGCCTTCAACCTCGCCTATGCGGAAGGGTTTGAGTCGATGGCGCTCGCTATCGGCCAAATGCTCGTCGAGGATCGCGACTATTTATTCGGCGGGAGCGAGAGCGGGGTCGCCTCGCTGGTGCTTTGGCATTTCGTCGAGGAAATCGAACACAAGAATGTCGCCTATGACGTTTTCGATCATGTGGCTGGCGGATATTTCCGGCGTATCCATGGCTTCCTCTACGCCACGACGCATATCTTTCTGTTGACACGGCGCGGATACCAGACCCTGCTCAGGGAAGACCGGCTCTGGCACGACCTGACATCGCGTTTGCGCCTCGCCGGATTGCTGCTGCGCATTTTCCGCAAACTGACGCCCAAGCTCCTGCGCATCCTCATTCCCGGATACACGCCCAGGCGCGTGCCCGATCCGGAGTGGGCGCTGGCCTGGGCGGATCTTTTTTCGGCCGATCAGAACGCTGCGGGACGGCTCGACACCGATCAGCTTCGGCGGCCCGCGCCCGTGCCGCTTGGCGTATGAGGAGAATGAAGATGGCCCCTTCTCTGCACCCCACCGCCGCGACGATGAAAGACCGCATGCGCGGCCTCCTGTTCTTCAACGGCGTCGCGCTCCTCGCGCTGGCGATCGTCATCGGCTGGATCTGGTTCTTCGCCCTGCTGGGCAGGATCGTCCTGTGGCCGCTCCCGATCGATATTCCGGTTTCCCTGCCGGACGATTCGAGAGCCTGGCGCATGGCGCATATGGAAGCGATCACACAGGGGCTGATGCTGATGGCTTTCGGGATCGGCGGACAGTTCATGCGTCTGACGCCGCGACTGTTCGCCTGGTTCTTCTGGTCGGCGCTGGTGACGGCATGGCTTTTCACCGTGCCCGCTATCTTCAATGCCGTTTTCGGCACCCGCGGCCTTGCCTTTGGCGGCGGCCCCTTTGAGAGCCCAACCGAAAATTAAGTTGAGTGATTTCAGTGGCTTATGATTCTCTGTGG
>CAYSVF010000050.1:0-11285 GCA_964434415.1 uncultured Parvibaculum sp. | reverse complement strand
GCCCATGCCAGCACCGGCGAGCAGCCCCGCGCACCGGCGGTCAAGCAGACCGCGGGTATTATCGCCGCCGAGCAGAACTGGCAGGCGGGGGCACCGCTCATCCCGGAAGGCACCTGGGTCATCCAGATCGGCGCCTACTCCAATCAGTCTGATGCCGTGCAGAGCATTCGCCGTGCCATTCGCGCCGCGCCGGACCAGCTCGACGCCGCCGTACCTGTGACGATCCCCGTACGCACGGCGGACAACCGCACGCTTTATCGCTCGCGCTTCGGTGGTTTCGACGGTGAGAAATCGGCCAGCACGGCCTGCGGACGACTCGCCCGGCAGAATATTTCCTGCGTCGCCATTCCGCCGTCCAACTGGTCGCTGCCCGCGGGCACGAGGACGGCGCGCAACGACCGGGGTTGATCAGCCCGAGGCTGCGGCAGCGCGAACATTCTCCGACGAACCGGCATCCCCTTTTTGCCCGATCGGCAATTCGAGCATATCGAACAGAGCCCTGATCTCCGCACGCGCGGCGACATGGCTCATCGAAAGCTGCTGGTCCACCCCGCCATCGCGCAGATCGAGCAGGGTCAGGCCGGAGGGAAACATCTCACGGAAGATCACGCGCTCGCCGAAACCCGGCGCAAGACGAAAGCCGATACGCTCAGTAAGCGTTTCTAGCACGGCTTCCACGCGGCGCTTGTTCTTGGCATCGACATGCGACAGGCGGTTTCGCATCACCACCCAGTCGATCTGGCCGCCATCCTTCATCGCACGCCGCTTGCGGCTTTCCCAGACCATTTCGCTGTAAACGCTTGGCCCCTTGAGCTGATAGGTCTGAGGGTCCACCCGCCCCAGCAGGTCGAAATCGACAAAACTGTCGTTCATCGGCGTGATCAGCGTATCGGCCACGGCATGACCTGCACGCGACAGGTAGTTATCCGTCCCCGGAGAGTCGATGACGATAAAATCGCATGTCGCCGCCAACTCCTCGAAAGCCGCATCGAATGCCGCCTGCTCTTCCGCCTGCGCGCCGGCCACGGTGTCCGCCTTGGAGCGGTCGATCACGCGATGGTCCGGCATGGCGAGCTTCACGCCATTGGCATCGCACCAGGCCTTGCGGTTCTCGACATAACGGGTAAGCGAGCGTTGGCGGCTGTCGAGGTCGATAGACCCGACGCGCATGCCTTCGTGAAGCAGGCTCGCAATGACATGCATGGCGGTGGTGGTCTTGCCCGACCCGCCCTTCTCATTGCCTAGAACAATGACATGGGCGACATTCCGCCCTTCGCTCTGGCTCATTCGCCCCCGCAAACGCCACATAAATGGGAATCGATTACCGGAGTTTGCGAGCGCCGGGCACTGCTCGTCAACTTGTTGCGGCGCACGTCGCGAATGCCCGTGCGCATCCGTTCGGAAACGGCACAATCACGTCGTTTTCTATTTGGGGTGACCGGGGATATAGCGCCCGTCCGCATCGTGATGCCCCGGCACATAGCCTTGCGATTTCTCGCCCGGCGCAAGCGGCGGCAAAGGCGGCCCCTCTTCATACCGGCCTCGGACATAACCGCCATATTTGCTCGGATGCCCTGGAATGTAGTTCTTGCGCGGCTTCACCTCAGGTGCCGTCGAGGATTTGGTTTCCGGCATGGGATAGTTCGGCGAGGCGGCGGATCCGGGCTTCCCGCCCGACATCAGATCGACCGCATGGGCCGGCACCGCCGGAAGGGCGAGCGAGACAAGAACGGCAAGGCTGATAGCGATTTTGGACATAGCCAATATGTAGGCCGTTTTTACCCGATTGGAAGCTGCCCGCCGGATATGCCTTATCCGGCGCCCGGCGCCATTGAACGAAACGCGGGGCCTGCCTATTGTCCGGCAGAACTCACAGCCTTTCGGGGAACACGAATATGGCGCTCGACACGAACAGCTATGCCCTGCCCGTCGCCCGCTCGATAGAAGATCTTCGAGCCGCGGTTGCCGGTTGGGTCATGAAGGGCGAGACGGTCGCTCTCGTCCCGACCATGGGGGCGCTCCATGCAGGCCATCTGTCGCTGGTGGATCTCGCCCGCGACAAGGCCGACCATGTCGTCGTCTCGATCTTCGTGAACCCGACCCAATTCGCACCGCATGAAGACCTCAACGCCTATCCGCGTCAGGAAGCGGCGGACGCGGACGCGCTGGCCGACAAGGCTTCGCTCATTTTCGCGCCCACGGCGCAGGAAATGTATCCGGAAGGCTTTTCCACCACGGTCAGCGTTTTCGGCGTCTCCGAACCGCTGGAGGGCAGCTTCCGCCCCACCCATTTCGCAGGCGTCGCCACCATCGTCTCCAAGCTGCTTCTGGCCGCGCTGCCCGACATCGCCATTTTCGGCGAAAAGGACTGGCAGCAGCTCATGGTCATCCGCCGCATGGTGCGCGATCTCAATATTCCGGTGGAAATCCTCGGCGGCCCCATCATGCGCGAGCCGGACGGCCTCGCCATGTCCTCGCGCAACGTCTATCTCTCACCGGAGGAACGCAAGATTGCCGGCGAGCTGAACGTCATCCTGCGTGAGACGGCAAAAATGGCCGCCGACGGTACGCCCGTTTCACAGGCGGTAAAGGAAGGCGGAGAGCGCATTCTCGCCGCCGGCTTCGACACGCTGGACTATCTGGAAATCCGTCACGCCGCGTCGCTGGCCCCCTTTGACAACGACAAGGCACATGGCGATGCGCGCATCCTCGTTGCCGCCAAAATCGGCCGCACGCGCCTGATCGACAATATGCCGGTTTAAGCCGCCTTCAGTAGCGTCCGGGCGACCGCGCATCCTCGAGCCAGCCACGGGAGACGAAGAGCTCGTAGAGCGCCGCGCAAACGGCAAAGACGAAAAAGCCGGGCAGGATCACGTCGCTGAGGAAATGATCGCCCTGGACGACGCGCACCATGCCCACGGCAAAGCCCGCGACCATGGAAAGAGCGAACAGGCTGCGCCGCAAGGGCGGAAATGCCAGGAAGGCAAAGGCGAACAGGTAATAGCCCATCGCCGCATGGCCCGAGACGAAGGAGCAGTTCTTCGCGCACTGGTTGGAGATGACCCAGACCGGCGTGAACTGATCCGCCCCGCCGAACTCCACGATCTGATGGGGACGGGCCCGTCCCCATTCGTTCTTGAAGATCGTATTGACCACAAGGCCCGGCCCCAGCGCCATGCAAAGCGCAAGATAGACGAGCTTCGCCGTCGACACGCTATGGGCGATCCCCTTGATGAAGCCCCAGACTTCTCGCCAGACGCCCTTTACCGCGCGCAATGCCCCGGCGCCCATACGGAAGATCAGCGAGGCATCCACCGCCGCCCCAACGCGACGCTCGATCCGCCGCGACGCGGCACCGACGGGCGACGCCGCATAGCGCGACCGCAGACGCGGCACCCAGGCGACGATGAGCCGGACCAGAAGGCTGCCCAGCAGGAAGATGGAAAGCCAGCGCGTGACGAAATGGATGCCCTCATAGACGAAGCGCATCGGCGCTGCGTCACGCCAGAAAAAGCCGCTTTCAGGCGAATAGAAGAGGCCCGACACCCAGATATCCACATCCGGGAACATCAGGAAGAAGAGCGACACGAGGAGGAACCAGCGGATGGGGTTTTTATAGCGCTGCATGGGCTTTGAAGGCGGGCGTTAGATCAGCGCTCAATATGGCACAGGGCGGTTAAGCGAACCATTCGGGAATGGCGGTTTCCGCCGGAAATGCGCTCAGAGAAGCCCGAGCTCCTCCAGCTCCCGGCGCATCTCCTCCGGCATTTCCTCCACATCCCCGCCCGTGGCAGCGTCCCGAGGAGCATCGGCGGCTTCCAGATAGCGCCAGCCCTGAAACGGGCGCTTTTCACGACGCTGGGTCAGCACGATCTCCGGATCGAGCACGAGCCGGCAACGCCGCGTGCCCTCCCCGTCCACGAAGGGATCGATGTCGAGAAGCGTCTGCCGGCAGCGGATAACGCCCTTCATCACCCAATAGAGCGAGCCGCCATCCAGAAGCTCATCGGCGCGCTTCGGCAACATGCGTTTCACATGAGCGAGAACGGGGTCTTCGCCACTCTTTTTCTTTTCCTGGAGTCGGGCGTCCTGCCAGTTCCGCAGATCGTCCACGTCTTCGGCGCCGACGCATAATTTCAAGAGGTGAAGGGTCATGGCGCCCGATTATGCCTTTCGGCGCGAAAGCCGCAACCGAGGCATGGATCAAAGATGCGTCTTGAACCACTCCCGCTGCACCGGCGCGGACATCTTGAAGTTCTCCCCGGTATAGGCCTCGAAATGCTTGCAGGGGATCGACAGGAACTTCTTCGGCTCAAGCGCCTCCTCATAGGCCTTTGCCGTGAGGTCGTAGGGCGTCAGATGATCCCCGGTCGCGGCGATAAGCAGCAAGGGCGTCGGCGAGATGCGCGGGACATAGACGCCCGGCTCATATTCCGTGAAAAGCTCGACGGAATGCATCGTGACGTCGTTTTCCCACTTGCTCTCATTCGACTTGGCGAACTCGGTAAAAAACTCATAGGTATCCGGCGTCGGCAACACGGCTGGTTCGCCCTCGGGCGCGGCCACCGGCATGCGCGCGCCCGGCTCGCCACGCATACGCGCCGCCCTGTCGGCATCGAAACCGGCACGGAGTATTGCCCAGTGATCGCCGCGAATAAGCCGCCGCGCAGACTCCAGTCCGGCCACCAGAGGCACCTGCGAGACGACGCATTTGACGCGCCGGTCGATCGCACCGACGACCAGCACATGCGCGCCGGAATAGCTCGACCCCCAGATGCCGATACGATCCGCATCGACCTCGTCCATGGATTGCGCATGGGTGATCGCATCGCGATAACCGTCGATCTGCTGGCGCGGATCGATATGTCCACGTGGCGTGCCGTCGCTATCGCCCAGATTCCGGTGATCGTAAACGAGTGAGGAAATCCCCTCCTCCGCGAAGAACTCAGCGAAATCGCCGAGATACATTTCCTTCACGGCGGAAAAGCCATGCGCCATCACGACGGTGGGCGCCGGGCCCTTCGTTCCTTTGCCCTGGTAGAACCAGCCGCGAAGCGTCACGCCGTCTTCGGTCTTGAATTCGATATCGCGCCGCATTGTTTTCTCCCTCCCAGTTTTTCTTAAAGCTCATCATGGGGAAAGCGGCCTGTCACCCGTCTTTTCGGGCGGGTCTATTCTTCCTCGAAGGTGACAAGCACCGCGCCGCCATCCACCTGATCGCCCTCGCCCGCATTGACCGAAGCAACCACGCCGTCAGACGCGGCGGAAAGCGTCTGCTCCATCTTCATCGCTTCCAGCACGACAAGGGCGGCGCCCTTCTTCACGCGGTCGCCGGGTTTCACCGCCACCTGAATAACCTTGCCCGGCATGGGCGCGGTGACGGCACCGGAGCCACCTTCCGCCGCATCGTCGGCCTCCAGCGCGTCATGCGGATCGAAACCATAGGATGCGCCTTCATGGATCAGGACAAAGCCCTTAGACTGCGCAACGAACCCGGCGCGGAGACGGCGGGTGCCGACCGTCGCCAGCAAGGCGCCATCCGCCGAAAGCGTGCCGGATGCGACAAGCGCCTCCCCGCCTTCGGGCTGAATGCGCCAGCCATCGCCCGAGGGCTCCACGCTCACCATCAGCGTATCGCCGTCGCATTCGAGCCTCAGCACCTCGTGGCGATGGCCGCCCAGTACGAAGGAATCATTCGCCGCCCAGGGCGAATGAGGTTCCGCCGTTTCGAGCTGCCGCGCGCACTGCCGCTCATCCCGCGCCAACAAATGCCCTAGCGCGGCCAGCACGATCACCTCGGCGGGCGCCGGGCCCTTCGGCACGAGCTCCTCGATATGACGGTCGATGAAGCCCGTATCGAGATGCGCCGCACGGAACGCTTCCGACGACATGACGCGCTCCAGAAAGCGCAGATTGGTTTTGGGGCCCGCGACCTCCATCTGCCGCAGGAAGTTCGCAAGCGCACCGATGGTCTGATGACGGTCCTGCCCTTTCGCGATGATCTTGCCGATCATAGGATCGTAGAACATCGTCACCTCGTCACACTCGCGCACCCCCATATCGGTACGGATCTCGGGCCGGTTTTCCGGCATACGCAACCGGATGAGACGGCCCGTGGAGGGAAAAAAGCTCTTGGCAGGGTCTTCGGCATAAAGCCGCGCTTCCACCGCATGGCCGCTCAGCGGAATTTCGTCCTGCGCAAGCGGCAACGGCTCGCCTGCGGCAACGCGAAGCTGCCACTCGACAAGGTCCTGCCCTGTGATCGCTTCCGTCACCGGATGCTCGACCTGCAGCCGCGTGTTCATCTCCATGAAGAAGAAGCGGTCCTTGGAGAGCCCGTTTGAGCCGTCCGCGATGAACTCGATCGTGCCCGCCCCGCGATAGCCGATGGCGAGCGCGGCCTTCACCGCCGCGTCGCTCATCGCGTCGCGCATGTCGGGCGGCATGCCCGGCGCGGGCGCCTCCTCGATCACCTTCTGGTGGCGGCGCTGCAGGGAGCAATCGCGCTCCCAGAGCGATACCGCATTGCCGTGACCGTCCGCGAAGACCTGCACCTCGATATGGCGCGGGCTCGTCACGAATTTCTCGATCAGCACACGTTCGTCGCCGAAGGCCGAGCCCGCCTCGCGCTGAGCGGACTTCAACGCCTTGGCGAACCCACCGGCATCGTCCACATGGCGCATGCCCTTGCCACCACCGCCAGCGACCGCCTTGATGAGAACGGGATAGCCGATGCGCTCGGCTTCGCCCGCGAGAAACTCCGGGTCCTGATTGTCGCCGTGATAGCCGGGCACGACAGGCACGTCCGCCTTTTCCATCAGCGCCTTTGCCGCATCCTTCAGCCCCATGGCGCGGATCGCCTCCGCCGGCGGCCCGACGAAGATAATGCCCGCTTCCGCGCAGGCCTCGGCGAAGGCCGCGTTCTCCGACAGGAAGCCGTAACCGGGATGGATCGCTTCAGCGCCGGTGAGCTTCGCCGCCTCGATGATCTTTTCGGGACGAAGGTAGCTTTCCGTCGCCGCCGCCGGACCGATATGCACGGCCTCGTCGGCTTCCGCCACGTGATAGGCATTCGCGTCGGCATCCGAATAGACTGCAATGGTCCTAAGCCCCATCGCCCGCGCGGTGCGGATGACACGGACAGCAATTTCGCCCCGATTGGCGATAAGAAGGGAATTGAACATGGATCGCTGCCTCACATCCTGAAGATGCCGAACTTCGTGTCCGGCACGGGCGCGTTGAGCGTGGCTGAGAAGGCGAGCGCCAGCACGCGGCGCGTTTCGGAGGGCGCGATGATGCCGTCATCCCAGAGCCGCGCCGTGGCGAAATAGGGATGCCCCTCTTCCTCATACTTCTCGCGGATCGGCGCCTTGAAGGCTTCCGTCTCTTCTTCCGTCCATTTGTCCGCGTCGCGATGAACTGTTGCCAGCACGCTCGCCGCCTGCTCGCCGCCCATCACGGAAATACGCGCATTCGGCCAGGTGAAGAGGAAACGCGGAGAATAGGCGCGCCCGCACATGCCGTAATTGCCCGCGCCATAGGAACCGCCGATCACCAGCGTGATCTTCGGCACATTGGCGCAAGCCACAGCGGTGACAAGCTTCGCGCCGTCCTTGGCGATGCCACCGGTTTCGTATTCGCGGCCCACCATGAAACCCGCAATGTTCTGCAGGAAGAGAAGCGGGATTTTCCGCTGCGCGCACAACTCGATGAAATGCGCGCCCTTGAGCGCCGACTCCGAAAACAAGATGCCGTTATTCGCGACGATCCCGACCGGAATGCCATGAAGGTGGGCGAAGCCGCAAACCAGTGTCGTGCCGTAAAGCTTCTTGAACTCGTCGAAGGCCGAGCCATCCACCAATCGCGCGATAACCTCGCGCACGTCGTATTGAACGGAAAGCGAAGACGGCACCACGCCGTCGAGTTCCGCCATGTCGTAAAGGGGCGCTTCCGGCGCTTTCAGCGGAATGTCGATGGACTTCTTGCGGTTGAGCGTGGATGCAATCTGGCGGGCAAGCGCCAGCGCATGCGCATCGTCCACAGCGTAATGGTCGGTCACGCCGGATTTGCGCGAATGCACATCCGCGCCGCCCAGATCTTCGGCGGTCACGATTTCGCCCGTCGCCGCCTTCACCAGCGGCGGACCGCCCAGAAAGATCGTGCCCTGATTGCGCACGATGATGGTTTCATCCGACATGGCAGGCACATAGGCTCCGCCCGCCGTGCAGGACCCCATCACCACAGCAATCTGCGGAATGCCTGCAGCGGACATGCGCGCCTGATTGTAGAAGATGCGCCCGAAATGCTCGCGGTCGGGGAAGATATCGGCCTGGTTGGGCAGGTTCGCCCCGCCGCTATCCACAAGGTAAAAGCAAGGCAGATTGTTTTCGAGCGCCACCTCCTGCGCCCGCAGATGCTTCTTCACCGTGACCGGGTAGTAGGTGCCACCCTTGATCGTCGCATCGTTGCAGACGATGACGCATTCCTGCCCCGCCACGCGGCCAATACCGGTGATGATACCCGCCGCATTGATGTCCTCGCCATAAAGGCCATGCGCGGCCATGGGCGAGAGTTCCAGAAACGGCGTACCCGGATCGATGAGCCCGTACACCCGTTCGCGCGGCAGCATCTTGCCGCGCTTCACATGCCGCTCGCGCGAACGCTCATCGCCGCCCAGCGCGGCCTTTTCGCGCTGCGCGTTGAGATCGGCGGTAAGCGCCGCCATGGCTTCGGCATTCGCCTTGAACTTGTCGTCGCGCGTGGAGACGCCGCTTTGCAGGATGGACATGGCCCGCCTCCCTTACGCCGTCTCGTTGAAGAGTTCGCGCCCGATCAGCATGCGGCGAATTTCGCTCGTGCCCGCGCCGATCTCGTAAAGCTTCGCGTCGCGCAGTAACCGGCCCGTCGGGTAATCGTTGATATAGCCGTTGCCGCCCAACGTCTGGATCGCTTCAAGCGCCATCCATGTCGCTTTCTCGGCGGCATAGAGGATCGCGCCCGCCGCGTCCTTGCGCGTCGTCTGGCCACGGTCGCAGGCCTTGGCGACGGCATAGACGTAGGCCCGGCAGGCATTCATGGTCGAATACATATCGGCAAGCTTGCCCTGCATGAGCTGGAAATTGCCGATGGGCTCACCGAACTGCTTGCGCTCATGAACGTAAGGGATCACCGCATCCATACAGGCCTGCATGATGCCGAGCGGCCCGGCGGAAAGCACTGCGCGCTCATAGTCGAGGCCGGACATCAGCACGCGCACGCCCTCATTGAGCTTGCCGACGATATTTTCCTCCGGCACCTCGCAATCCTCGAAAACGAGTTCGGCGGTGCTGGAGCCGCGCATGCCCAGCTTGTCGAGCTTCTGCGCCGGGCTGAACCCTTTCATGCCCTTTTCGATAATGAAGGGCGTGATGCCGCGCGGGCCGCCCTGCGGGTCGGTCTTGGCATAGACGATCAGCACCTCGGCATCCGGCCCGTTGGTGATCCACATCTTGTTGCCGTTGAGGATGTAGCGGTCGCCCTTCTTCTCCGCCTTCAGCTTCATGGAGACGACATCGGACCCCGCCCCCGGCTCCGACATGGCGAGCGCGCCGACATGCTCGCCGCTCATCAGCTTGGGCAGATATTTGCGCTTCTGCTCTTCCGAACCACAGCGGCGGAGCTGGTTCACGCAGAGATTGGAATGCGCGCCATAGGAAAGACCGACGCTCGCCGAGCCGCGGCTGATCTCCTCCATGGCCACGACATGCTCCAGATAGCCGAGCCCCGTGCCGCCATATTCCTCTTCCACCGTCATGCCCAGAAGGCCCAGCTCGCCCATTTGCGGCCAGAGATCGCGCGGAAACTCGTTCGTCTTGTCGATCTCGTCGGCGCGAGGGGTGATCTTGTCGGCCGTAAAGGCGCGCACCGTGTCGCGGATCGCATCGGCCGTCTCGCCAAGGTCGAAATCGAGCGAGGGGTATTCATTGGGCAGCATGGAAGCCTCTCCTCACAGAATGCCGGATCGGCCGCGGCGGTCGGCGGGATTACGCATTTGACCGGCAGCCATCATTCCTTATTATAAAAACGAACATACGTTCTTTTATTTTTTGCCGCAAGCGGGGAACCCGTCCGAAATGTCCAGAACCGTCGGCTCATCTGGCACCAAGACGCTGGCCGCGATCCGCGAGGCCGGGCTCCAGCTTATCTACGAACATGGCTATGAAGCGATGACGCTGCGCCGCCTCGCCCGGAAGGTCGGGCTGCAGCCGGGCTCGCTCTACAACCACATTGCGACCAAGCAGGAACTGCTGTTCGACCTCATCCACAATCACATGATTACCCTCATGGAAAGCCTGAACAAGGCGCTGGAGGGCCACACGGACCCCGTGGAGAGCCTCAAGGCGTTCACCGCCTTCCACCTCACCTATCACATCGAGAGAAAGCGGGAGGTCTTCATCGGCTCGGCGGAACTGAGAAGCCTCGATCCTGAAAACCGCGAGATCATCGTCGGCCTGCGCCGAACCTATGAAGACCGTCTCTGCGCCATTCTGGAGACAGGTATCGCCTCGGGTGACTTCATCGCGGAAGACGTGCGGGTGGCCGCCTATGCCATACTCGCCATGCTGACCGGCATCTGCACATGGTACGATCCGGGCGGCCGCATCGACCGGAAAGCGCTGATCCGCATCCATGAGCAACTGGTGCTCGACGGCGTCACGAAAAACAGGTGAGGACCCCATGTCGAAAAGCCCCGCAGCCGAGAAGTTTCTCAGCCTCTGGTATGCCTATGTCGAAAACCACGATCCGGACCTGCTGGACAAACTCGTGGCGGAAAAGACCGGCATCTCCTCCCCCGCCTTCTTCGCGCCGAAACACGACCGCCCCTATGTGATGGCGATCCTGCGCGCCGTGGCCGAAGGCTTACAGGACTTCGAATACACGAAGGAATGGTTCGACGGGAACGAGATGATCCTCGAATTCGAGGGCCGTCTCGGCGACACGAAGCTCAAGGGCATCGACCGCATCACCGTGAACGAAAACGGGCAGATGGAACATATCGAGGTTCTCATCCGCCCGCTGAATGGCTTGATCGCTCTGGCCGAGCATGTGAAGGCCGCGTTGACGAAAGCGGCCTCCTAGATCTCAGAGACGCTCGACCGCCAGAGCCGTCGCTTCGCCGCCGCCGATGCAGAGCGAGGCGACACCCTTCTTCGCATCTTTCTGCTTCATCGCATTGAGCAGCGTCACGATGATGCGCGCGCCCGACGCACCGATCGGGTGGCCCAGCGCGCAGGCACCGCCATAGA
>CAYSVF010000049.1:0-11312 GCA_964434415.1 uncultured Parvibaculum sp. | reverse complement strand
GACGCCAATGTGCTGATCTATGAGCGCATCCGCGAAGAGCTGAAGGCCGGCAAATCGGTCATCGCCTCGCTCGAGGCCGGATACTCCCGCGCGCTCAGCACCATTCTCGATGCCAACATCACCACGCTCATCGCCGCGATCGTGCTCTTCCAGCTCGGCTCCGGCCCTGTGCGCGGCTTTGCCGTGACGCTGGCCATCGGTGTGGTCACCTCCGTCTTCACGGCCTTTACCGTCAACCGCCTGTTCGTTGCCACATGGTATCAGCGGCGTCGGCCCAAAACGCTGAATCTGTGATCGGGAGAAACAGGACAATGAGACATCTGAAGCTCATTCCGAGCGATACCAAGATCCCGTTCATCAAGTTCCGGCACCTGGCCGTCGGGATTTCGGTCCTGCTGATCATTGCATCGGCCGCCTTAACGATGGTGCGCGGCCTGAATTTCGGCATCGATTTCGAGGGCGGCATTTTGTTGGAAGTTGCCACCGACGGCCCGGCGGATATCGGGGGCCTGCGGACCAAGCTGGGGTCGCTCGGCCTGGGCGAGGTACAGATCCAGGAATTCGGCGAAGCCAATGACGTTCTGATCCGCGTGCAGACGCCGGACGAGGGCGGCGATGCCGCCTCGCAGGCCGTGATCGACAAGATCAAGGGCGCGCTCGGCGAGGGCGTCGATTACCGGCGTGTCGAAGTGGTCGGCCCGCAGGTCAGCGGCGAGCTGATCCAGAGCGGCGTAACCGCCGTGATCCTCGCGATCGTCCTCATGCTGATCTATATCTGGTTCCGCTTCGAGTGGCAGTTCAGCCTCGGATCGGTACTGGCGCTGGTGCATGACGTGGCGTTGACCATCGGTGTGTTCTCGTTCCTGCAGCTCGATTTCAGTCTCCAGACCATCGCGGCCATTCTAACGATCATCGGTTATTCGATGAACGATACGGTGGTGGTCTATGACCGCATTCGCGAGAATCTGCGCAAATACAAGCGGATGGATCTCGGCGAGCTGGTGGACCTGTCGATCAACGAAACGCTGTCGCGCACGGTGATGACCTCGGGCACGACGCTGCTGGCGCTCTTTGCGCTCTACATCTTCGGCGGCGAAGTGCTGCGCGATTTCACCTTCGCCATGATCTTCGGCATTCTCGTCGGCACCTATTCGTCGATCTTCATCGCCTCGCCGCTGCTGCTCTATATCGGCGTGAAGCGCGACTGGAGCGGTACGGGCGACGCCAAGGTGCAGCAGGCCAAGGGCTGAGGGCGTCTCTCGCATGGCCGGACCGTCTTCATCGAAGCCTCATTTCAGCGGGCAGCCGCTGATCGAGGCTTACGGTGATTTCGGCTTCCGGCTGGAAGGGCAGCGTTTCGAGGGATCGATCCTGCTCACTCCGGCCGGGCTCTATCCATGGGCCGTAACCGAGCTGTCGGAGGTTGTCGCCGAAAGCCTGGCGCCCGCCGTTTCGGTGAAATCCGACTTCGACATCCTGCTCTTCGGCGCGGGCGCTTCCTTTGCCCGACTTCCGCGAGAAATCGCGGAAATGCTCGAAGAAGAAGAGATTTCCTTTGACGTGATGGACAGCCGGGCGGCTGCGCGGACCTACAACCTGCTGATGGACGAGGGCAGGCGGGTGGCGGCGGCAATCATCGCCGTCGAATAGAGCCGAAACGGGATCGCCCGGTCTTCCCTAGAAACTCCACACCATCTTGCCGGTCACCGCATCGTCGCGTGAATGGCCGGACAGGGACCCGTCATAGCCGAGGCGCAGCCGCAGCGCGGGCATGATGAAAACATCCAGGCCGAGTTTTGCGGTGAACGCGTCTTCCGCTATCGGGACGCTATAGAACACATAGGTTTGCCCGGTGCTGCCGACAGTCACGCTCTGGCTGGGGCGGGACCGGTCGAACCCGTGTCGCCAGCCCAGATCGAGGCTTGGCGCCACTTCGAACGGTCCGACCGGAAACCGGTCGCCGAAGGCGCGCAGGCCCAGCATGGCAAAACTGGCGGAGGCATCGCTGTCGGCGCCGGAGAAGCTCGAGGTAGCTCCGCCGGTCTCCTGAAAGGAACCGCTCGAGGTGTGAACGTGCTCGAACCCAAGATGCGGCTCGAGACCGACGCTCGCCATGCGGAAGCTATAGCTCGCATCTGCAAATAGCTGTTCCGTCCGGTAGGCCCGGTTGCTTCTGTTGGTCTCGCCCACAGAGGCAACGCTGCGCGTGATATCGCGGCTGCCCCAGCCGAGCGAGGCCCCCCCGCGCAGGGTGGCCGGTCCGCTCGTCCAACTCGCATAGGCGACCACATGCCCGCCATCGCCGTCGGCGCTGCCGCCATAAGCGGGGATGGAGGTGCTGGCACTCGTATAAGCGGCGGCCACACCGGCGCGGACACCGTCATCGAACGGAATATCGACGCCGATGATGCCGCCGCTGTGGTGATGGGTGAGGCTCACGCCGTTCTCGAACTTGCTGTACCCGCCAAAGCCCTGTCCCCACAGCGCCTTGCCGTCGCCGGGCGCGACCATATGGTCCAGAACGGCGTTGCGCAGCAGCCGCTCATCCGAAATCGCTGTCGTGGTTCCGCTGGCGTAGATCTGGCCGTCACCGGAATCGAGATATTGCGTGAGGGTCAGGAACACATTGTTCGGATCGTAGCTGACCTCGCCGACAATACCGTAGGGCAGGTTCGTCGCGCTTACGCTTGCGAAAGTGCCGCTCAGCGCGCCGGTGGAATTGATGAGCGTATATTGGGTCCCCGGCGTGTAGCTGCCGCTGGAATAAGTGGTGGTGAGCGTACCCGTAATCGTGGCCGTTCCCGTGACGATCGTCTTGTCCGCTGCGCTCGGCGAAACTTCCACCGCATAGGTCGAGCCCGAGGCGAGGGCGAGATCCCCGTTTACGGTAATGGTGCCGATGGAGTTGCCCGGCGCCAGCGTGCCGCCATTGGCAATCGTCACGCTGCCCAGCGTTCCGTTGCCGCCGAGGATGCCTCCGGTGATATCGACTGTTCCGCTCAACATGCCGTTCACACGAAGCGTGCCGCCGGTGATATTGGTGGTGCCTGTAAAACCTGAACTGTCCGCGGTTAGCTTCGTCACGCCGGCCACATGGTTGATCGTACCTGCGCCCGAAATTATCGGATCGAACTCATAATCCGCATCCGTATGGTTGAAATTGAGTGCGCCCGTTCCATTGCCGAATTCAAGGGTGTCTGCCCCGAGCGTACCTGCCGCCACGGCCGCATCGCCTAATGCCGCGCCGATATTGAGCGTGCCGGTCGAGCTGGCATTCCTGGCAAGAAAAAGCACTCCACCATATGAGTCCGTGATGACCGTGCCGCCATCGGCAATGGTCAGCGACCCGCTGCCGGAATTGCCGACATAGAGATCTTTCTCGTTTCTCCATACCGATCCCGCGCCGGTCACGAGAGCCGTGCCGGTGGAGCCGGTGGAACGCCCGAGATAGCCGAACGAGTTGCGGACCGTGCCGCCGTCATCGACGGCAAGTGTCCCATCGCCATCGTAGCCGACATATAAATTGTTTGAGCTTGTCCAGCCTGAGCCGTCGCCGGTTACCGTCACCGTGCCGTCGGAGCCAGACCGGAAGCCGATGACGCCCGACTCAGAGTCGACGGACCCGCCATTTTCGACATTCAGCGTGGCGGTGCCCTCAAAGCCGAGATAAAGACCGCTGTTGGTGTTCCAGGTCGAGCCGGTAACCGTCACCGTGCCGGTGCCATCGGCCTTGTTGCCGATATAGGTGTTGTCATTGCTGACCGCGGCGCCTTCGGCGATCGTCAGCGTTCCGGTGCCGGATTCGCCGACAAAAAGATCATGCGAATTCACCCAGCTCGATCCCACACCCGTGACCGTGGCCACGCCAACATCGCCATTGTCGGTGCCGACAGTGCTGTCTTGCGTCAGGTTAACTGCCACTCCGCCATTTTTGATGACGAAGGCGCCATTTTCCACGCGCTGTGCGCCGCTGAGCAAGCCGCCAAGAGTTCCATCGACCTGCAGC
Organism: uncultured Parvibaculum sp.; assembly: GCA_964434415.1. Classification (GTDB taxonomy): domain Bacteria; phylum Pseudomonadota; class Alphaproteobacteria; order Parvibaculales; family Parvibaculaceae; genus Parvibaculum. Next base: position 7,306 of record CAYSVF010000049.1, on the reverse strand, counting down.
GTTCCGCCGGTGATGGTCGTGACCCCGCTATAGCCAACGGAAACGCCGGAAAGCGTGGTTACGCCCGCGAGGTGGTTGATCGTGCCGTCGCCTGAAATCGCCGCGGCGAACTCATAATCCGTGTCCGTATGATTGAAATTGAGCGTGCCGTCGCCGTCGCCGAATGTCACCGTGCCTGCGTCGAGCGTGCCCGCTCCCGTTGCCGTATCGCCCGCCGCCGCGCCGATATTCAGCGTGCCGGTGCCTGACACATCGGCAAGGATGACTTGACCATTGCCTGAATTGGCCTCGACACGACCACCATCACCGATGGTCAGTTCAGCTGTGCCCTCCGAGCCAACGTAAAGATCGGATGAAATGGTCCATGTGGAGCCTGTGCCTTCCACCGTCACAGCGCCGTTTGAAGCCGTGTCATAACCGATATAACCAGCGTCACTGCTGACCGCGCCGCCGTCCGAAACGGCCAGCGTGCCGGCACCCCGAAAGCCGACAACAAGGTTCAGCGAATTGGTCCAGGTGGAGCCGGCACCATCCACCGTCGCCGCTCCGTTCGACCCGATGCGGCTGCCGATTTGACCGGTCGTATTGCTGACCGCGCCGCCATTCGTGATGTTCAGAGTTCCGGTGCCGGCTTCACCGATGTTCAGGAAGCCCGAGTTTGTCCAGCTTGAACCTGTCCCGTCCACCGTTGCCGTGCTGTCGGAGCCGGAATTGATACCGACATAGCCTCCATTGCTGTTGACCGTGCCGCTATCGGTAATGTTCAGCGTGCCGGAACCTATATTGCCGACCGTAAAGGCCAGCGAGGTGGTCCAGGTGGAGCCGTCGCCGTCCACCTTCGTCGTACCGACGGAATCGATGTCGTTACCGATAGTGGCAAGTCTACTGCTGACCGCGCCGCCGTTCTCGATATTCAACGCGCCGGTGCCCTCATCGCCGACATACAGATCGTTACTGCCCGTATCGAAGCTCGAGCCGTCACCCGACACATTCATCGTTCCGTCGCTGCCCGCGAGGTGGCCGATAGAGGAGTCGTCACCGGCAACGACCGTCGCCCCGGCCAGAATATCGAGCGTGCCGGTACCCCTGCGGCCGATCTCGAAGCCGTTCGTGCTTGTCCAGCTTGAGCCGGTGCCGATCACGCTTCCCGTGCCGACCGCGCCGGAGCTGTAACCGAGATAGGCGCGAGTGTTGCTCGCCGTGCCGCCGTCCACGATGCTCAACAAGCCGGTGCCTGTATCGCCGACACTCAAGGTGGTCGCCGTCCAGCTTGCGCCCGTGCCGAAGACCCTTGCTGAACCCGCCGATCCGACGGTGCTGCCGACATAGCCGGCAGACCCGCCAAGCTGGCCGGTAACGACCAGTCCCCGATTTTCGCTGTCCGCATTGGTCACGCCGGTGAAGCCGGAGGAATCGCCGGTCAGATTGGTGAGGCCCGAAAGATGGTTGATCGTGCCGGTGCCGGAAATATCCGCCCCGAACACGTAAGAGTCTTCGGTGTGGTTGAAGACGAGCGTGCCGGTGCCATTGCCAAACCGGAGTTTCTCTGCATCGAGTGTTCCCGCCGCCGCTGCCGTATCGCCCGCCGCCGCGCCGATATTGAGCGTGCCGGTGGAGCCGGAATTTCTCCCCAACGTCAGGTTACCGCTCGCCTGAATCGTGCCGCCATTGGAGACGGTCGCGGCTCCGGCGGCACCCAGACCGATCGTGATGCCTTTGGAACTCGTCCAGGTGGAATCCGTGCCGTCCACCGTCACCTTGCCGTCTGCACCGGAGTAGACGCCGACATAGCCGATTAGACCTGTGACCGTGCCGCCATTGGTGATGCGCAGGGTGCCGGTTCCGCTTTCGCCGACAGTAAATTCCTCGGAGTTCGTCCATTTGGACCCCGCGCCGTCCACTGTCACCGTGCCGTCGGAACCGGTCGTGAGGCCCAGATAGCTATATGCGTTGCTGACGCTGCCGCCGGCGGAGATGTCCAGCGTGCCGGTGTTGCTGGAGCCAACAGTAAGGCCGCCACTGATGTTCCATGGGCTGGCCTGCGTACCGCCGCCCGTGCCGATGACGGTTTCCGAACCGTTGTTGATGACCTCATCGGCCCATGCCGGGGGCGCGCCGAAGGCCAGCGTCAAGCCGAGCGCCGTCGGCGACAGAACGGACCAGCGATTGTCCCAAAGCTTTGCCCGGCGGGCCTTCCGCCGCGCCGCGAGTGCATTCTGATTTGCCATTGCCCATTCGCGAGCCGCGACACACGCGGCCCGTCGCCCCCATTTGAATTTGCGCCCGGTCTCGAAAGGCGGGCGCCCCCTGACCGCCGGATGGCGGAGCCGGGTCGATCATGGACGCCTTATTAATTTTGCTCAATAGCAAAATTAATAGCTGGTTAACTCTGCTGCCGACTCTGCTAATGTTTCAGGCAAATGACCTTACGTTCCCCCGAAACGCGCCAGAGGGCGCCGCAGAAGCGCGCCGAAGAGACCCGCCAACGATTGCTGGAGGCGGCCATCGATATGTTCACGGCTGTGGGCTTCGAGGGGGTGACGGCAGCCGCCCTGGAGGAGGAGGCCGATGTTCAGCGCGGGTTGCTGAGGTATCACTTCGGCGGGAAGGAAGAGCTGTGGCGGCAGGCGGTGGACCAGGCCTTTGAGCAATCGGAGGCTGCCATCACAGAGCTCTTCGTCGAAGAACTTGCCAAACGCGGGGGCGACAAGCTGGCCGCGCTCATTGCAGCTTATATCCGCGGCAGTGCGCGCCATCCGGAAATGCTGAACTTCATCATGCGCGAAGCGAAGGTGGAGACCTAGCGCCGCGACTACATCGCCGAGAAGCATGTCAGCCGCTTTGCCGACATGATCTCGCAGGCGAGCGGCCGCCCGAAAAGCGTCTACGACTTTTATGCGCTGGCCGGAGCGATGAACTTCGCCTTCGTCTCGCCGGCGGGCGCGCGGCGCATCTGGAAGACGGAGCCCTTTTCGGACGCCTTCGTCAAACGGCACATCGAATCCATCATCGAACTGTTCCGTCGCGGCTGGGGCGAGAATTAGTCGCCTCGGGTCCATCGCATAGGCGATTTTGCCCTGCTTGGCATTTCTTCCCGAAACTCCTAGCGTCATTGTCAGCCTGCGGCATTGAGTCGCGGGCGTGCGGGTGGCTTGGGAGGGCCGCCCTGCGATGAAGGAAGGGGAGGAAAATGGCAGCTATCCTGACGTCGCTGAGAAACACGGTAATTGCGGGCTGCGTACTCGCAGCCATTCTGCTCATCATGTATTTCGTTTGGGACGGGCAAGCGGGACGGCTCTTCTGGGCGTTCATCTTCCGCTGGCTTCATGTCATCAGCGGCGTGATGTGGATCGGCCTGCTCTGGTATTTCAATTTCGTCCAGATTCCGAAAATGCCGAGCATTCCCGACGATCAGAAACCGGCGATCAGCAAGGTGATCGCGCCGGAAGCTTTGTTCTGGTTCCGCTGGGGCGCCATGTCCACCATCGTGACGGGGCTCATTCTCGCGCATCTGAACGGCTATCTGGGCGATGCGCTCACGCTCGGGGCGATGAACGACTTCATGGTGCACAAGAGCACGGCCATCGGTATCGGCATGTGGCTCGGGATCGTCATGTGGTTCAACGTCTGGTTCGTGATCTGGCCCAACCAGAAGATCGCGCTCGGGCTGGTGGATGCAGCGGCGGACGCCAAACCGGCGGCGGGGCGCACGGCAATGCTGTTCTCGCGGACCAACACATTGCTGTCGATCCCGATGCTCTTTGCGATGGTGTCGGCCCAGAATATCTATTGAGGGCCGCCATCGGGGCAAATCGGGGTTCCGGTCAAGACGGGGGTCGCTTCCGGGCGGCCCCCTTGTTATTTGAAGCAGCATGAATGACGCCGCCTACATAAAAGCGAATTTCGACGCCTGCCTGGCCGAGGTCAGGCAATACGATCACGACCGCTTTCTGAGCCTGCTGCTGGCGCCCGCCGACAAGCGGCCGGCCCTGCTGGCGCTTTATGCCTTCAATCTCGAAATCGCGCGGATCCCCGAAACGGTGAGCGAACCGATGATGGGGATGATCCGGCTGCAATGGTGGCGGGAGGTTCTCGAAGGGCTCGATACGGGCGAGACGCGGGGACATCATGTGGCGGTGGCGCTTGCCGAGGCGCGCAGGCATGTCGACATGCCGCTATCCGCGCTGAGCGCCCTGGTCGATATCCGGGAGCGCGATCTCGACGAGGAGCCGTTCGAGGATATGGCGGCGCTGGAGGCTTATGCGCGCGCCACGTCTGGCCAGTTGATGGGGCTGGCTGCCATGGGGCTCGGGGGGGAGGCGGCGGCGGAAACGCATCGCACTGCAATCGAACATGCCGGTATCGCTTTCGGCCTGACCGGTATGCTGCGCGCCCTTCCTGTCAAGGCGGCGCAGGGGCATGTGATGCTGCCGGTCGATCTGATGCGCCGTCACGACCTCGACCCGCATGGCGTTCTGCAGGGGCGCATGAGCGATGCGCTTGGCGCGGCCATGCGGGAAGTCGGGGATGCGGCGCGGGAGCATCTTGCGGCGGCGCGTAAAGGCGGCGTCCCGAAAGAGATATTGCCCGCGCTGCTTCCGGCCTCGTTATGCGACCGCTATCTCGACATCATGCTGGCCGACGAGTTCGATCCGTTCCGCGACCGGGCCGAGGTGCCCGCCTTCCGAAGGCAGCTCCGCCTGCTGGGCCGGAAATGGCGGGGGCGGATCTAGGTCTCACTCGGCCGCTTCGGCGTGCGGCTTCAGCCAGCTTTCAAGATCGGCCAGTGCGCGGGAGGTGTGGGCGCGTTTCTTTGCCGGGCCCTTGGCCTTGCCGCGCACGCGCTTGCCGTTTTCGTCCTTCGGAATTTCCACCTCGGGAAAGAGCCCGAAATTGACGTTCATGGGCTGGAAGGTGCTGGCCTCGGCATCGCCCGTGATATGGGTGAGCAGGGCGCCGAGCGCGGTGGTGCGCGGCGGCGGCGAGATCTCCCGGCCCAGTCTTTCGGCGGCGGCGAACCGTCCGGCCAGAATGCCCATGGCGCCGCTTTCCACATAGCCCTCGACGCCGGTGATCTGGCCCGCGAAACGCAGGCGCGGCTGCGCCTTCAGCCGCATCGCGCGGTCGAGCAGTTTCGGGCTATTCAGGAAGGTGTTGCGGTGCAGGCCGCCGAGCCGTGCGAACTCCGCCTTTTCAAGGCCGGGAATGGTGCGGAAGACGCGCTTCTGTTCGCCATGCTTCATCTTGGTCTGGAAGCCGACGAGGTTGTAGAGCGTGCCGAGCTTGTTGTCCTGGCGGAGCTGGATCACCGCATAGGGCTTCACATCGGGGTTATGCGGATTGGTGAGGCCGACCGGTTTCATGGGGCCGTAGCGCAGCGTCTCGATGCCGCGTTCGGCCATGACCTCGATGGGCAGGCAGCCGTTGAAATAGGGCGTCGACTTCTCCCACTCCTTGAACTCGGTCTTCTCGCTCTCGATCAGGGCACGGATGAAGGTTTCGTACTGCTCCTTGTCGAGCGGGCAGTTGATGTAGTCCTTGCCCGCGCCGCCTGCGCCTTCACCGCCAGATCCCACGCGGTCATATCGCGACTGGTACCAGCAGACAGACATGTCGATCGTCTCCTTGTAGACGATTGGGGCAATGGCGTCGAAAAAGGCGAGTTCGTCGTCGCCCGTCAGCTCCGCGATGGCCGCGCCGAGTTTCGCGGAGGTCAGTGGGCCGGTGGCGACGATCACATTGTCCCACTCGGCAGGCGGCAGGCCGTCCACCTCGCCGCGCTCCACAGTAACGAGCGGATGGTTGGCGAGGCGTTCCGTCACGAAGCCGGAGAAGATGTCCCGATCCACGGCCAGCGCACCGCCCGCGGGCACCTTGGCCTGTTCGGCCGCTTCCATCATCAACGAGCCCGCCCGGCGCATTTCCTCATGCAGCAGGCCGACGGCGTTCTGTTCGAGGTCGTCGGAGCGGAAGGAGTTGGAGCAGACCATCTCCGCAAAGCCGTCCGTCTCATGCGCGTCGGTTTTCACCACGGGGCGCATTTCATGCAGGATGGCGGGCACGCCGGCTTGCGCGAGCGCCCATGTGGCTTCCGAGCCGGCCATGCCGGCGCCGATGACGTGAACGGGTTTGATGTCTTGTGTCATGCCGCAGGAGATAGCATCAGCCCCGGCTCAGTTCCAGACCCTCAATCCCAGACCTGGGGCTTCCGGTCCTTCCAGGGCAGTTCCTTTTCGAGCTGGGCGGCGAGGCGGAAGAGCGTCGCTTCGTCGGCATAGCGCCCGGTGAACATCATGCCGATGGGCAGCCCGCTTTCTGACTGGCAGAGCGGCACGGACATGGAGGGCTGGCCGGTGAAATTGAAGGGCGGGGTGAAGGGGAAGACGCGGCCTTGCCGCCGGTTCAGCTCCTTGGGTTCCTGATCGGCGGTCAGATGGCCGATTTCCGGCTGGAGGTCGCCCAGCACCGGGCAGAGATAGACATCGAAATCCTCAAACAGGCCGAGGATCTGCCGGTTCATCAGGCGAAGCTGCTGCCAGCCCCACATGGCCTGCGCGCCGGTCACCTTCTGGCCGCCCTTGAAGCCCGCCCATGTGTTGGGTTCCAGCTCGTCCTCGCGCGGTTCGCGTCCCATCGCCTCGATGCTGCGCATCATGCCCGCGGCGAAATTTGAGGCGGAGACGAGGCCCTGCGCCCGGTAGAGCGTGCGGTAGTCCACGCCGAGGCCCGTCTCCACGACCTCATGGCCGAGTTTCGTCAGGGCCTCGGCGGTCTTTTCAAGCGCCGTCTGGATTTCCGGCAGGATGGGCCGCCCGCTCGGGGTTTCCGGCGACCAGGCGATTTTCAACTTACCGGGGTTCTTGGTGATTTCTTCCATATAAGGCGCAGCCTTGGGGGGCGGCGCGTAAGGCGAGGCGGGTTCGGGATAGCCGGTCGCGTCCAGCATGGCGGCGCTATCGCGCACGGTCCGGCTCACCACATGATCGACGCTGAAGCCGATGGCGCGGTCATAGTCGCCGGGGCCTTGCGGATTGCGGTCGCGCGTCACTTTCAGGCCGAAAAGGCCGCAACAGGCCGCCGGGATGCGGATGGAGCCGAGCCCGTCCGAGGCATGGGCCAGCGGCACGATGCCCGCCGCCGTCGCCGAAGCCGCGCCGCCCGACGAGCCGCCGGAGATGCGGTTCGGGTCCCAGGGGTTCCGGCAGGGGCCGAGCAGCGTGGATTCCGTGGTGCCGGTGATGCCGTATTCCGGCGTATTGGTCTTGCCGAACAGCACGGCGCCGGATGCGCGGTAGCGTTTGGTCAG